>CAMDHK010000316.1 GCA_945897965.1 Candidatus Kuenenia stuttgartensis
AACATTTGTAATCAGCAGGCAGGTGCTGCAATCTTGGATCAAGTTGCAACTTACCTTCAGCGCTTAAATGCCAAAGAAGTTGCAAGACTTAAAGAAGACCTTGCTGTTCTTGCTGCATTTGCTCGTGAAGAAAAATGGGGCGGCGGAACTGTCGAAGTTCTTGACACCTTCCTTGACGACATGGGCGTAGGAGATGGCGAATGATCGACTTCAAGTCTATTGATCGCTATAGCAGGCAAATGCGCTTCCACGGGGTGGGTGAAGAAGGGCAGCGTAAGCTCCTAGCTTCTAAAGTCACCCTGTGCGGGTGCGGCGCCCTTGGCACCGTGCTAGCCAATAACCTGGCTCGAGCAGGTGTTGGCTCAATCAAAGTTGTTGATCGCGATTTTATCGAGCCAAGCAATCTTCAGCGCCAAGTTCTTTTCGATGAAAACGATGTCACCGAAAACCTTCCCAAAGCTGAAGCTGCTGCTCGTAAACTTCGTGCAATCAATTCTTCTATTAACATCGAATCTGTCGTCACTGATATCGATCGCACTAATATCGAATCACTTTGTGAAGGCGCAGATCTCATTCTTGATGGGACCGATAACTTTGAAATCCGTTATCTCATCAACGATATTGCGGTCAAGTATAACAAGCCATGGGTTTATGGTGGTGTGATTGGTAGCAATGGTATGACGATGACTATTATCCCCAATCAAACTCCTTGCCTTCGCTGTGTGTTTGAAGCTGCGCCCTCGCCTGGGTCTGCTGATACCTGCGAAACTGCGGGCGTACTTGGGCCGGTTGTAAACATCATTGCGAGCATGCAAGCCACTGAAGCCATTAAGATTCTTTCAGGCAAACCTGAAACCATTAACAAAGAACTCGTGCAGATTGATGTTTGGGAAAACACCTATCGCAGGGTAAAGATTGCCCCGCTTCTAGGTAAGGTTGATTGCCCTTGCTGCAAGCATCGAAAATTCGAATGGATTGATGGCGAGTTCGGTTCGCAGACAACAAGTTTGTGTGGCAGAAACGCTGTTCAAATTTCCAATCGTACGCCTAACAAACTTAAGTTTGAAGATATGGCTGCTCAACTTAAGACCTTGGGCGATGTTAGCTTCAATAAGTTTATGCTTAAATTTAATGCTGAAGACTGTGAATTCACCGTTTTCCCCGATGGGCGGGCTATCATTAAAGGTACAAGCGATATAGACCGGGCAAAGACGCTTTACGCCCGTTACATCGGACACTAATTTAAACGCCCAGATGAGCTGTACATGATTTATCTCGATAATGCTGCAACGAGTTTCCCCAAGCCTGAATCGGTTTATAAAGCCATGGATCGCTTTGCACGCGAAGATATGGCAAACCCCGGTCGGGCAGGTCATAAAATGGCTCTTGCAGCTGAACGGGCTCTTGATGATTGTAGACATCGGCTCAATCAGCTTTTTAAAGGCTCTGCACCCGAACGCTTTATTTTTACCCTTAATTGCACCGATGCCCTTAACATGGCGTTCAAAGGCCTTTTAAATGAGGGTGACCATGTTATCACCACCGATCTTGAACACAACAGCGTTAGCAGACCCCTGCGTATCATGGAACTCGCAGGCAAAATCTCTCTCACAAAAATTAATGCTGATTCTCAAGGCTTCATCGATCCTGAACAAATCAAAAATGCGATCGGCCCCAAAACCCGACTTGTCGCACTTACCCATGCAAGCAATGTCCTAGGCACCATTCAGCCCATCACCGAAGTAGGTACGATCTGCAGAGAAAAAAATATCATCTTTCTCGTTGATGGAGCCCAGACCGCTGGCGTCATACCCATTGATATTAAAGCTCAAAAAATCGATCTCCTAGCTTGCCCTGGACACAAGTGCCTTTTTGGCCCCACAGGCACAGGCTTTCTTTATTCAGGTGAGCGAGTTGCTCTTCGTACTTGGAGAGAAGGTGGAACTGGGGGCGACTCTTCCACTGAAACACAACCCAAGGAAATGCCTTACCATCTTGAAGGTGGCACACCTAATGTTCTTGGCATCACAGGCCTTGCTGCTGGCTTGGCATGGCTTGATCAGGAAGGCATGAACAACATTCATCACAGAGAAAGCAAGCTTGTTGCAAAGCTTCGAAGCAATCTTAAAGAAATTCCCGGAGTTACTGTTTTTGGAAGTGATGACCTTAGTCGTACGGTTGCAACTGTTTCTTTTCAGTCGGAATCACTTGCTGCACCTGAAATAGGCAGTATTCTTGATGAGGCCTTCAACATAGCTGTAAGGCCAGGCTTGCATTGCTCACCCTATATCCACAAATCGATCAATACTTTCCCTGATGGTTCGGTTCGAATCAGTCCTGGGGCATTTAATACCGAAAGCGATATCGACCAGATAATCGCAGCGCTTAAAGAAATCCTCTCCCTTTAATCACTTAATAACCCACAGTTTCCAAGCACCTAGCAGGTTCTTCGCCACAATACCTGAGGAATCCAGCGCTTGTTCTGCTGATTTTGAATCCCCATTTTCTTCTGGGATAAACCCTTTCAAGAAATCAGCAAGCTTTGAAGATTGGGGCCCAAAAGCGATAAACTCCATCACACTGGCTTGAAGTAAGGGGGTAGCCTCGGCGTCTGAACCATTCCAGATATCGCCCACAGAGGAAACTTTGCGGGCAATGATCTGCACTTTTCTTCTATCATTTTGCACAGACTTATTGTTGCCTCCCTGAACCCGCCAGTGAACCGCCCTGCCAAAGCCATCCACCACCCAATCAGGCAATGGTGTCTTTTCTCCAGCCTTTGAACGAAGCAAGGCCCCGCCCATCTCTTTATAAGCATGAAATTCAGAACTACTAAAATCTTTAGGCTTGGTAGGGCCCGAAGCCATAAAAGGAACGCCCTCGAGAAAACCAAATGACCCATGATCATCACTACTGGGCGAGCGTTTTTCTACCCTTCGAACAAAGGCAACAAACTGCTCCCTTTCTGGCATGATAAACACCATGAGTTTACCGTTCCAAGGAGCATTATCCTCCTTATAACCAACGCTTTTTGCTGCATTATCGTAGTACTTTTCAAGATTCGATGTGATGTCCTTAGCCTTTGATTCAGCGGTTTTAGGCAGCATTAGAATTATTTTATTTGATTCAAAAACAGCAGATGGGCCTGCATTCAGCTTGTCCCAAACACTTTTAGCGATCTCCTTGGTTGCTTCAGGCTTTTTAGCTGGATCTTGCGCCAGAACCATGCAAGAAACACAAATTCCAATCACCAAAGTAGTTAAAAATCTCATGATTGCCTCGTAGTAATCGCCTAAATGTTCCAATTGGATTTGTCTTAATTACCCAAATGATGATAAATTAATGTTAGGTGTTTGAACATCTTATTCCATGAAGGATTCTTGCAATGAAACAATCCATGCTTTTCCTCTCCGGCCTTTTGATTTCGTTACAACTTGCTTGCGCTGTAAACGCTCAGGGTGCCGATAGTTCAAAAGTGGTCAAGGTAGAAATCTCTAAAGACCCCTCCACCACTGCAGAAGAAAAATTCGTCGTAATAACTCTGTCTGTAGAACCAGGGTATCACCTTTATGCGAACCCCGTAGTAAACCCTGATTTGGCATCCGTGCAAACCAGCGTCGGAATCAAATCCGAAGGCAAAACGGTCACTGCCAAAGTAGAATACCCTGCAGGTAAACTTGTAAAGGATGATGTTGTAGGCGATTACTCCACTTACGAAGGAACCGTAAAAATCAAACTACGAGTTGCAGTTCCAAGGAATCAAACCGCCCCTCTGGAAGTTGTGGTAAAATACCAAGCTTGCTCTAAAAAATCCTGCCTCGCCCCTGCTGTAGCTACTCTGCAGCTTCCCTAATCAAAAACTGGAATTGTCATGAACTTGCGAAATGCCTGCGCATTGCTTGCGTTTTTATTTTTACTTCAACCAGCATTGGGCGAAGAAAAAGGTAAACCCAATCGGCTTGCAAAAGAAGCTAGCCCCTACCTTAGGCAACACGCACACAACCCGGTCGACTGGTACCCTTGGGGCGAAGAAGCTTTCAAAAAAGCCAAAGCCGAAAAAAAACTCGTCTTCCTTTCCATTGGCTATAGCGCTTGCCACTGGTGCCATGTCATGGAAAAAGAATCTTTTTCAAACGCGGTTATCGCAAAAATTCTGAACGATAATTTTGTCTGCATCAAGGTTGATCGAGAAGAAAGGCCGGATATCGATCATGCCTATTTAACATCGCTGAATGTACTTGGGCAAAGAGGTGGCTGGCCTTTATCGATGTTTCTTTTACCTGATGCCAAGCCTTTTTTTGGTGGAACCTACTGGCCTGCTTTCGATAAAGAGGTTCAAGGCCAGAACATGCGTGGCTTTAAATCTGTGTTAGAAGGCATCCTGAATGTTTACAAAACTGAGCAGAAAAATGTTGAAGAGCAAGCAGAGAAATTAGCCACTTCAACACGAAGAGTCTTGCTTGGCGAAACTGTTGGGTTGGCTCTTATACC
>CAMDHK010000317.1 GCA_945897965.1 Candidatus Kuenenia stuttgartensis
CTGCGGGATTCATCAACCACTTCAGCGCTGATGGAAAATTCATGATCTTGGTTTCCATGAAATTGCTTTGCAAGTGCGGTGTCGATTTCGAGTTTGACGGTGCCATCAGGGCCGATCGGGGATTCTTGTTCGAGAACGATTTCGCCCGGCCCTTGAACTCTGGGGTACCAGAAAGGATGAGGTCTGCCACAGCCCCATTTGTCCCAGCCTTCATAGAAGGAGTAGTCGGGGGAGAACCACCAATAACCTTTGCCATAAAACCAATCCCAAACGCCGTTGGAGTGCCAGTCGGTGGATTTGGATTGCCTTGTGACTTTGATTTTGGCTTTGCCCTTGGTGACGGGGGCGCCGAAATAGTATTTAGCGATGACAGTGACGGGGATTTTTTCGCCCAGCATCACTGGTTTGGTAGGGGCTTCAACTTTAACTTCGAACTCGGGCTTCTTGTATTCTTCGACCCGGAATTGGATTCCCCCTGGGACATTATTATTAAGGTTTGCGGTATGCAAATAGTAAGCGCCCAAAGTTGCATCCTTCGAGATATCAAAAGAACCTGCAACGCCACCGAAGGCATCTGCAACGATATCTTTTTCGTAAATCTTATCGCCCTTGGGGCTGTTGATAATGATCTTGAGGTTTTGACCAGCAAAGCGTGAAGGCCCCTCCAAATCATAACGAGCTTCAGCAGCCCATAATTTAAATTCAACTTTCTGCCCGGGTCGGTAGACCGGCCTGTCGGTGATAGCAAAGGCCTTCATCTGCTGAAAATAAGTATCGTGGTAGTTGCCATACCATAGGCCACTAAAACCTAGATAGGCCTGTCTTTTTTCCTTGCCAGTGGCTTGCACCAACCATTGCATCGAGTTGGTTGCATCGTTGCCATCTACAAAAACCTGACCATCTTTATCCGCCTGTTTCGAAAACTCTTTGGTAACGACTTTGAAGTTATTCTGGTTCGGTTTGATTTGTTCTTGTCTCCAGCCAAAGAAATCCATCTTGGCGGATTCCTCGGGTAAGCCCGTAACTGCATCGCAGACAAAGTAGTAGCCTTTGCCATCGATATTCTTTTTCACAATGGCAAGGTCGTTAAGCCAAACAACCAATCTGCTGGTATTGCCGCCTTCTAGCTTGGCTACTAGATAGTAAGCACCCGCAGGAAGCTTGGGCAAATTAATGGCAGCCCTAGCATCGTTATGAGCAGGCCTAGGTTCAAGCTTTTGATCCCAAGTAGAGACTTTCTTACCCAAATATAATTCTTGGTTTTTATTGAGAATGCGTTGACCAATGTCTGCGATATTGATTTTCTCGTACTCCAGTCTAGCTGGATTATCTTTTAAATACTTCTGCACATCTGCAAGTAACTTAGCCACATTAATTTCAAAAGCTTCAAGGTTTATGGTTTTGGCGTTGCGATAACGAAACTGAATATCAGCTTTGGTTTCAGAGACTTGAGAGTTGGCAGGCTCGAAACGGCCCCAGTTCCCAACTATTTGTTCGAGCTTATTGGATCTGTTGTAATTACCTTTACCACCAAAGCTAGCAATTGCTTTCTTCCAAGCATCTGCAGCTTTGATGTACTGTCTTCGATTTTCATATTCGATTGCGATCATATCCGCAGCGGTTTCGTTCTCAATGGTTTTCCCATCGATTGCAACTTCATGCCAGATCTTCAAGTAGTTGAATTCATCGGGGAGAGAAAGTTTTTTGATACCCGAAGCAATGCGGGCAATTGTTTCTTCATCCTTTAGCTTGGCGAGATCGTAAGTACCTGTATCCTGCTTAGAATCTTCCATGAACCCAGGGAAATAGCCCGCCAAGGTATGCACGCCAAACTGTTGATGTAAGAATTGAGCCAAGCGCATTTTGGATACATTTTTTCTGGAGGGATCAGCCTTGGCTGCCTCTTGAAGAAGTGATCTCCATCGTTCTCCATCGTTCGCAGCTTTCTCAAAAGATTCGGGGAGTTTATAAAAAACAGGTTTGCCCGTTTCATCAACTGGAGCAGGGGTAACGCCATGGTAGGGATGCCAGTAGGGGCTATCATCATATTCGGGCAGGGTGGAAAAATCGGTAAGCACCTGTAGGCGCCAAGATTCATGCCCTGCGGATCCTCGCAAGATGATGTCTGCAAAATCGAGATAAAACAAAGATGCAGCTTGCAAATCTTTATCTTTACGAACTTCTAATAATGCTTTGTAAAGCAATTGCATGGCTTGTGCCCGGTCGCGGGCATAGCTGCTGACTTGTTTGCCCCCGCCTCGGTGATAGCCCCGTTCAAACTTCCCAGCAACTACAAAACCAAAATGCTCCGATTCCAGAAACGAAGCCGCAGTCATCTGCATGAAACGCCATTTGCTTTCATGAACTTTGATGACGGAATCACGGAATGCATCGACCTCATTGTTTCTACCTAGGTTTCGTAGTGATTGAAGTGCTAGGTTCATATCTGAGGCAGCTTTTTTGCCTTCAGCGTTAGGCTCGAGGGCGAGTTTTTTGAATCCTTCAAAGGCTTCCTTGTAGTTTCCCTGATTGTATAGTTTTTGATATTTCTCAGAGGATTCATCAGCGCCACGAACCTGCCCTTTGAAGAATTCGGGCAATGCAAGTACTGCCATCGTCAATAGAAACCCTGCGCAAGCCAAGGGGAGAAGTTTTTTGTTCATGGCTGATCCTTTGAAGTTAAATAAACGGACTTGATACTAAGACGAATCTTGGCTCCATTTGGATTGAAGATACCTTAAAAGAGTTAAGCAGAAGAATAGGAATATGGAAGAGGGATTATTATTTGTAACTTTCCTCTAAAAAATAGGGTTTAGATGCTAGCAAATGAAGCTGCTTCCCCTTATTCTAAAATCAGTATTTAGTAAACCATTTAAGTTGTTGAGGTGATCATGATTAAAAGATTAATGGCTTCCATGCTGCTTTTGGGCATCGCTATGAGTATGAGTTTTTCTCCACTTTTTGCTCAAGATGCCAAGAAAAAGAAGCTAATTATTATTGCAGGAAAGAAAAGCCATGGCTATGGCCAGCATTCTTTCAAAGCTGGTTGCTCTTTGCTTAAAAAAGCACTTGATGAAAACGTTCCAGGTCTTGAAACCACTTTGGTTTTAGATGGCTGGCCCGCGGATGAATCCATCCTTGATTCCGCAGATGGCATATGCATTTATAGCGATGGGGGTGGCGGCCACCCTTACAATGCTCACCTCGAAAAAATTGATTCCCTCGCAAAGAAGGGTGTAGGACTTGCAATGTTTCACTACGGAGTAGAGACTACCAAGGGAAAGAATGGGGATAAATTTCTTGATTGGATCGGTGGTTATTTTGAACCCAACTGGTCGGTCAATCCACACTGGCGCCTTAGCGATTCTGAGCTTGCTAAAAATCACCCGATTACCAGGGGTGTAAACCCTTTCAAAACCCAAGATGAATGGTATTACCACATGCGATTCAGGCCAAAAATGGAAGGCATTACTCCAATCCTAAGCGCACTTCCTCCTTCCGAAACTTTGGTTAACAAAGATGGCAAACTTTCGCGTGGCGATGGCCCCCACAGCAATAACCCTTTTGTTCGCGAAGCTGTTCTTGATCGCAAGGAAAAGCAAGTACTTGCCTGGGCATGCGATCGTGCCGATGGCGGCAGGGGTTTTGGTTATACTGGTGGTCATTCCCATTGGAACTGGGGCAATGACAATAACCGTAAGATGATCCTTAATTCCCTCGCTTGGATTTGCAAGGTTGAAGTGCCATCTATGGGTGTGAATTCCAAGAGGCCAACCTTGATGGAACTTCGCGAGAACATGGATTATCCAGTGCCCAATAACTTCGACTTCGCCAAGATTGAAAAAGAATTAGAAGAATCGAACAAGTAAGCGTTCGGTCTTTTGTACAATTAAGCCCCGAAGATGTACTATCTCCGGGGCTTTTTCGTTGGATCTATCAAGGCTTGAAGAGTTGGACTGCAACAATTTCTTTGTCAGTTCGTGCAAAGATGCAACCTTGGGCGAATGCAGGATGTGCCCAGGTGAAACCGCACACGCTGATCTTATCGATCAGCTTGAATTCTTTGGGAGAAAGCTCTGCGAGTATAAGTTCTCCCTTTTCATTAAAGATTAACGCCCTCTTTCCCACCCAAACCAAACTCGCCTGCGGATTGGTTCCACGCACTGTCACCGATTCATTCTCCCACATAATCTTGCCTGTTTTCGCCTCTATACACTTGATGCCACGAAATCGATCAAGCGCATAAAAGTAACCATCCCGAACCAAGGGCGAACACATTAGCATGCTGAGTTGCTTGCCTTCCCAAACCACCTTGGGGCCAGCAGGGGCAAGTTCAATCGCCTTGCTGCCTGTCCAATAATCCGATGCAAGAAAAACTCCTTCATGAAATATGAGATCCGCAATTGCTACATCGTAATCCATGCCCACGGGAGATTTCCAAAGTATTGATCCAGTCTTGGGGTCTAGCCCGCAAGCGTT
>CAMDHK010000318.1 GCA_945897965.1 Candidatus Kuenenia stuttgartensis
GAGGAAGTCTTTGTGAAGGATGCGGAGTAAACATCCTGGGTTAATTCGCCATTGATGGTGTCCCCATCTTGGTTCATTTTGTTGCCTGCCAAGTCGAGAACATTTGGCCCGACTTTGATGGTATAAATTCCTGAAGTCGAAGAACTGGGAATGTTGAAGGTGAATTCAGTATTGTTGCTACCTGCAACTGCTGTGATACCAGAGACAGTAAGAAACGAACCAGAGGGGGAAGTTACTTTGATGTTGGCTGCAGTGAGGGTTGAAACTTGAATTGCTTCGCTAAACTTCACTTTGAAACCCGTGATTGCTGTGCCACTTATTCCAATAGCTTCTGAGGTAAGAATCCTAGCACCGGTTAGATCTGCAGGAGGAGGGTTCGTGGTGCTGCCGTTGAGGGCATTACCAATGTTTAACCTACCGCCCGTTGCAACCTTACCATTAAGCCCTGCAATTTTATCAACGCTTGAGTATAGCTTTGCAATTACTTGTTGATAAGTGAAGGTGGGGTTTTGATCCCAGATGAGGGCGATGGCACCGCTAACATGGGGAGTTGCCATCGAGGTGCCGCTAAGGCTACCGTATGTATTTCCTGGAAGGGTGCTTAGAATGCCAACGCCAGGAGCAGCAATATCTACCGTGGTAGCACCATAACTGGAGAAGGATGCAAGGGCATCTCTGCTGTCGGTTGCAGCGACTGCAACAACATTGTCAAAGCTATAGTTTGAGGGGTAGTTAGGAGTCAGGTCGTTGTTTTGCCCGCTATTACCTGCCGCAGCTACAAAAATGTGACCAGCGGTTCTTGCATTACTGATGGCTTGGGAAAGCAGGGAACTGCTACCACCACCGCCCCAGCTATTATTTGAAAGATTTGCGCCCATGCGAACTGCATAGTTCAAGGCACTGATAGCTCCTGCGGTGGAACCACTGCCATCAGCGGCCAAGAACTTAAGAGCCATGATTCTGGTGTTCCAGTTTACACCTGTGGTACCTATCCCGTTGTTTCCTACTGCACCAATGGTGCCAGCCACATGGGTTCCGTGGCCTTGGTCGTCAAAGGGATTTGCATCGTTGTTGGCAAAGTCGTAGCCAAAAATATCGTCTGTGTAGCCATTGCCATCGTTGTCGATGCCATCGCCGGAGATTTCACCAGAATTGCGCCACATGTTGGCTGCGAGGTCTTGGTGGTTGTAGTCAACGCCCGTGTCGATAACAGCAACAATAGTTCTGCGTGTTCCGGTATTGATATTCCAAGCTGCTGGAGCATCGATATCAGCATCGTTGGTGCCACCGGTTTGACCGGTGTTGTTAAGTCCGTACATTGAAGAAAAACGGGGATCGTTTGGAATGCTTTCAAGCATTAGGCGATAGTTGGCTTCTGCAGTTAAAACCCTAGTGTCAGCTTGGAAAACTGCGAGAGCGCCTTCGACACTCATGCCCTGCGAAAGTTCAAGTTCGTAGAGGCCATCGACAAGTTCGAGAGACTGAGTAATTTTGGCGCCATGAAGATCGATGTTTCCGGAGAGGACTGCATCTGGTTTGAATTGAACCAAGATGGTGTTGGACATATAAGTGGTCGGGTCAACAAGAAGGCTGCTGGAAGAGGCGAAAGGCCCCATGGCAGCATTGAGGACAGTACGTTCCTCAAGAAATTCGAGGTTGAGTCTTTTGCGAAAGGATGTGTTCAGACTTGGCTTGCTGGAAGTGAATCGTGCCATGTTAAACCTCTTGAAGGGACTTGGGTTTCCACAAAATCGTTACATCTCACACATTCCAACCTTAGGTCAAAGTTTAGAGATGTCAAAAAACTTTAAGCAAATTTTACAAAATAATTAAAATAAAAGTAATCCTTAAAACAATCAATCGTCTAAATAATGAGGGTTAACAAGTTTCATTTCGCCTTAAGTCTATGCCCAGTATAGCTTTGTGTTTTTAAAAGTGATTTATGTCGCTGGGCATGCGCCAATCGCCTCGAGGAGAAAGGCTGACAGTACCCACTTTGGGGCCATCTGGGAGCGTGCTGCGCTTATACTGTTGGCTAAAGAAACGCTGCATGAATTTATCTAGCCATTGCTTTAACTCTATGTTGGTATAAGGTTTATGGAAATTTGTTTGGGTAGCAAGGAAGAGTATTTTTTCAGGGTTAAAGGCGTTTCGAATCCAATGGTAGAGGAAAAAGTCGTGCAATTCGTAGGGGCCAACACTGGCTTCGGTGGATTGGATTTCTTGATCGTTTTCGCCTAAAGGCAGTAATTCAGGAGAAATTACTGTTTGGGCGATATCTAAAAGAATGCTGCGGATTGGTTCTTCATAAGAGTTGTTAGCAACCCATTCTACCAAAAACTTGACTAAGGTTTTTGGAATAGAGCTATTCGGGTTATACATGCTCATGTGGTCTGCGTTAAAAGTGCACCACCCCAAAGCAAGTTCTGATAAATCTCCCGTGCCGATTACGAAGCCCCGGTTCATTAAAAGGGAGGTGCGCCTTCTAGCCTGAATGTTTTCGAAAACCAGATCATTCTTTTTAACTAAGGGAACTTTTTTAAGCAAACCAATGAAGGTGTTTAAATCGAGAGCGTTGATTTCAATCTCGAAAGGTTTGTGATTCAGGGCTTTCATTTCTTCAAAACAAAGGGGCCTGATATCGATTTCGTCAAAAGAAACGCCCAGCGCTGTCATCAGCTTTTTTGCGTTTTCAAGGGTACGCGAAGTGGTACCAAATCCTGGCATGGTTAGCGCTTTGAAATTTGAAAAGGGTCGATTAATTTTTTCCAGAGTTTTACAAATGACCATTAAAGCCAAAGTGGAATCTAGCCCGCCTGATACCCCAAGAGTTATCGGTGTATTGCCAATGCTTTCAAGTCGCTTTGCCAACCCTGCAACTTGGATCTGAAAGATTTCATCGCAGCGATCTTTTAGTTCAATTGAGTTAGCAGGTACAAAGGGGTGCGGGATGATTTCTCTGAGTAATTTGGAAGATGGAACAGATCGATCAATAATTCCTGCCTTATCAAGGTTGAACCCAATCTTTCGAAAGCTTTTATTATTGTCGTGGGAGTTATCCGCCCAAGTGCCAGTACTCCTTCGATTGTTCATGACTCGTTGTAGATCAACATCTGCAATCAGATGGCTATCTTCACGATTAAATCTAGTGTTTTCAGCTATAAGTTGGCCGTTTTCAGCAATAATACAATGCCCGCCAAAAACTAAATCGGTGCTTGATTCGTGAACTCCGCTAGATGCATAAGCATAAACAGCCATGCTTCGGGCAGATTGCCCGAGGACCAGATTTTTTCGATAAGGCGCTTTGCCAACGATATCGTTACTTGCCGAAAGGTTGGTTAAAAGTGTTGCACCAGCAAGCGATTGAAACGAGCTCGGGGGGATAGGGACCCAAAGATCTTCGCAGATTTCAACACCGATAATAAGTTCGGGGAAATCTTCAGCAGCAAATAATAGATCAGCGCCAATGGGGATGGATTGCCCGAACAAAAGTACTTCGGTAGAGCGCAGGTTTATAGCTGGGGAGAAGTAGCGCCTTTCGTAAAATTCTTTGTAGGTAGGAAGGTAGGATTTAGGAACGATGCCAAGAACTTTTCCTTTGTGAATAACGATTGCGCAATTAAACAACTGCGAATCAGCAGAGATGGGGGCACCAATAAGAACCAAGCCGTCAAATACTTTTTTAGTTGCTTCGATAACCGAGAGGATTGCAGAGGTGGATTTTTCCAGGAGTGCGGTTTGATGGAAAAGATCTGCGCAAGTGTATCCGGTGATTCCAAGTTCAGGGAATAAAGCCAAGCCGCATTGTTGAGTCTGGGCTTGTTGTAAAAGATTGATGGTATGTGCGGAATTAAATGCGCAATCAGCAAGCCCAAGTTTGGGGGAAAAAACAGCGAGTCTAAAAAAGCCAAAGGTCATTAAGGCAGCCTCTGAAGAGAGGGAAGCGCTCCGCGCAAAAGTTAAATCCTTAGTGATATCTTATAAGATCACGCAACCCTGCAAAAGCGAATAAGTGGGTTGTAAGAGAATGAAAGCGGTAAAACCGACTGTTTAACTGCTATTTTTGGAACAAAGGTTCAAGATTGAGCGTGTGAAATGGCCCTTTAGAGGATGGCACATTCTGGAAAGCCAGATGTAATCGGAGGGTGCCCGGTTCAAAAACCATCGTTTGCAGAGTATCATCGCCTAGATTGACGGAGTCAAGGTACTCCATGACCTGCGAAGGCGAGACCTTGTTTTCGTTGGTTCGAAGTTCCTCTAGAATGGTGAATCGCTGGAAAGATCGTCGTACATTTATTGGGAAAAAAGGTTTGATTTCAGAACTACAAAAGTGATTGCAGCAAACCGCAACACCATCTTTAGATTTTCGCTCGATGACTTTATCGGGGGTCACTTCGAAAACTGCAGAGCGCTTTCGATCTGCAATTAAAAGATTGGTGGTGCT
>CAMDHK010000319.1 GCA_945897965.1 Candidatus Kuenenia stuttgartensis
TCGAAGTTACTTATCTAGGTGACCCCGCTGGTTCAATTAAACAAAAAATCAAACTTCCCGCCTCACTAGATCCCGAATTTAGAATCTACCCCCAAGACGCAAAAGGTATTTGCCCTTCAGGCATCCGCTTCGGCCTTTCCAACTTCCCAAACAGTTTTGAAGTTGAACCCAATGATACACCAGATAAAGCAACCGTGGTAAACTTCCCCAGCAGTTTCAATGGCATCATCGAAAAGAATGGCGATGTCGATTGCTTCCGCTTCAAGGGTGTTAAAGGCCAGGTGGTTGATATTCGATGCACTGCACGCAAGAACGGTTCCCCTCTAGACCCAGTGATGACCCTCGCAATTGCTGGGGGTGCCAATGTTGCAACCAATGATGATTCAGGCGGCACCGATAGCTATTTCAGAGCAACCTTGGACGACAAAGAATACATCCTGACGGTTTCAGATCACCTTAAAAAAGGTGGTTTTGATTACACATACCGGGTAGACTTTTCCCCAATTCAAGGCAACACACTTGTGGCTATCCCCAAGGTGGCACAGTATTCCCAAGATAGGCAAACCATTAGTGTGCCCAAGGGAAATCGCTTTGCAACCTTGATGACGGTTCAAAGGCGTGACCTCGCAGGCGATTTAAAACTGATTGCAGAAAAGTTGCCCCCTGGCGTAACTATTAGTGTGGATGAAGTTTCCACAGGTATTGATTCGTTCGCAGTGGTTTTCGAAGCAACCAAAGATGCGCCTATTGCAGGTTCGCTAACCGAAATCAAAGCTCTTCCCGCAGACCCCAAAATTGCTTGCAACACCGAATTCAACACGAATGCAGAACTCACCTTTGGTAATCCAGGACAATCGATCTACTGGAGATACCACATGCCAACACTGGGTGTAGCTGTTACCGAAGAAGCTCCATTCTCTATTCAAGTAATCGAACCAAAGGTGCCGTTAGTGCAAAATGGCTCGATGAATTTGAAAGTGGTTGTACAACGAAAAGAAGGATTCAAAGGCCCGATTACTGTAATCCCAGTTTATAGCCCTCCCGGTGTTGGAACAATTGCAGCCATCACCATTCCAGAAAACCAAAACGAAGGCCTGTTTGCCATCACTGCAAATGCGGGTGCTCGAATTAAGAATTGGAAAACCGCACTTTTAGCAAATGCCAGCACTCCTACGGGCGTAGTTTGGGCTTCATCCCAACTATTTAATTTGGAAATTGCTGCCCCATTCATTACAGCTTCCATCGAACGAAGTGCGATCGAACAGGGTAAATCTTCTGAAATCCTTTGCAAGATTAACCAAACAACTCCATTTGAAGGCAAGGCCCAACTGCAATTAATTGGCCTGCCTTTAAAAGTCACCGCAGCACCCGTTGAAATCGACTCTAAAACCAAAGAGATTCTTGTCAAAGTTGAAATTGATAAAACCTCACCTATAGGTAATCACAAGAACATTGTTTGTTCTGCAGTGATCACCAAGAATGGCGAAGCAATTGTGCATACCTTGGGCAAGACAGATATAAGAATCGATGTTCCCGCTGCGCCCAAAGTCGTCGCTACTGCACCTGTAAAACCAGGCACACCAGCAGTGGTTGCCCCTGCAGGCGAAAAGAGATTAAGCAGGCTAGAGAAGCTTAGACTCGAACAAGAAGAACGCGAAAAAGCTCAAAAATCCACACCAACACCCCAAAAGAAATAAGCTTTCTGGAGACCCCTACGATGAAGATTTCTGTTTTATCTGGCGCTTGTGCAATATTGCTTCTTGCCTCTGCAACTTCCATTCAGGCAGTCGCACCTGTAAGCATTGCGGTTTTCCCACCCGATGTGAATATGCAATCCGCCCGAGGGAAACAACGCATCATCGTTCAAGCCAGCTACGCAGATGGCATTACCCGCGATGTAACGGCTCAAGCCAAAGTTACCATCAGCGACCCCAAAATTGCTAAGATTGTTAACCTCGAAGTCCTTCCTGTAGGCGATGGCAAATGCTCTATCGCTGTAGAATTCGAAGGCAAAACTACTCAAATTCCTGTTGATGTTAAAGATGCAATCAAAGATAGGCCCATCAGTTTTAAACTTGATGTGATGCCAATCTTTTTGCGCAATGGCTGTAATCAAGGTGGTTGCCATGGCGCTGCCAGGGGCAAAGATGGATTTCGTCTTTCCCTTTTTGGTTTTGATCCCGATGGCGATCATTATCGTTTGACCCGTGAACTCAATGGAAGAAGGATCAACCTTGCGATTCCTGAGGAGAGCCTTTTGGTTGAAAAATCGATTGGTAAGGTGCCCCATACCGGTGGTCAGAAATTCGCAGTAGGCGAGCAATATTACAACGACCTCGTTCGCTGGGTTGATGCTGGTGGTCCACAAGATCCAGCAGGCATTGCTACTCCTGTATCAGTTGATCTTTTTCCTAAAACCGCTCTATTGGATGGTAAAGGTAGCACCCAACAATTAATCGTTCGGGCCAAGTACAGTGATGGTTCTGAACGCGATGTTACTTCCCTTGCGCTTTTTCTTAGCAGCAACGATAGCTCAGGCAAAGTAAGCCCTAGTGGTTTGGTAACTGCGGGCGATCGAGGCGAAGCCTTTGTAATGGCTCGCTTTTCAACCTTCACCGTGGGCGTGCCCTTTATTGTTCTTCCCAAAGATTTGAAATTCTCTTTCCCCACCACCCCTGAAAAGAACTACATCGACACCTTAGTAAACGCCAAGCTTAAAAACCTTCGTATCGCTCCCTCTGCTACTTGCTCTGATGAAGTTTTCTTGCGCAGAATATTCATCGACCTTACAGGCATGCTGCCTTCGGTTGAAGAATACAAAACATTCATGGCAAACAAATCAGCAGACAAGAGAGAGCAACTTGTCAAAGAACTTATGGAAAGAAAAGAATTCTCAGAACTATGGGTTTTAAAATGGGCTGAGCTCTTGCAAATTCGCAGCTCTAACCAAGTTAGTTACAAAGCGACCCTGCTTTATTACAACTGGCTTCAGGATCGTATCGCACGCAATGTTCCCCTTAATCAGTGGGTTCAAGAGTTGCTTGGTGCCAACGGTGGTACCTTTAACAACCCTGTTACCAACTACTATCAGAACGAAACTGACATTCTTAAAGTGACTGAAAATGTTGCTCAAGTTTTCATGGGCATGCGCATCCAATGCGCTCAATGCCATAACCATCCTTTCGATCGTTGGACCATGGATGATTATTATGGTTTCGCAGCATTCTTTACCCAGATTGGTAGAAAGCGAACCGATGACCCACGCGAACTCGTGGTGTTCAACAGTGGCAGCGGTGAAATTAACCATCCTTTGGGTGGCAGGCGCATGGCTCCCAAGTATTTGGGTGGCGAAGTTCCTGATGTTGTTGGCAAAGATCGCAGGGCATTAATGGCTGAATGGCTTGCTTCTCCTAAAAACCCTTACTTTGCTACCAATCTTTCCAACATGGTTTGGACGCACTTCTTTGGCTTGGGCATTATCAATGAAGTAGACGATGTTCGTGTAAGTAACCCTCCTTCTAATTCTGAGTTACTTGAAGAATTAGGTAAGAAGTTTACCGAATACAATTACGACTTCAAACGCCTTGTGAAGGACATTGTTCTTTCCAATTCGTATCAGCTTTCAACCCAAACTAATTCAAGTAACGAAAGCGATACCAAGAATTTTAGCCATTCCTCCATCCGAAGAATCAAAGCTGAAACCTTCTTGGATTGCATTAGCCAAGTAACTGAAACCAAGAACAAGTTTCCTGGTTTGCCACTTGGTGCTAGGGCAGTGCAAATTGCTGATGGTCAGGTTTCCAATTACTTCCTTACAACCTTCGGCAGAGCTACCCGCGAATCCGTTTGTTCTTGCGAAGTGAAGCTGGATCCAACGTTAAGCCAGAGTTTGCATTTGCTTAATGGCGATGCAACGACACAGCGAATTACCCAGGGCAATTTGGTTGGCAAACTTCTAAAGGAAAAGAAAACTCCAGAAGAAATTTTGGACGAAATTTATGTTCGTTGCCTTTCAAGAATGCCTTCTGCGGATGAAAAAACTAAGGTGCTCGCCTTGGTCAATGCTGAGAAAGATAAAAAGCAGGTTCTAGAAGATGCCTTCTGGGCAGTGCTTAATACCCGCGAATATATGTTTAACCACTAAAATTACGGAGCAGAGTTCATGATTCGTTCTATTATTTTGCTGGTAGCTTTGCTTTCCTTGGCAACCCAGTCAGCCATTGCACAGCCTTCAGCCAAGAAAATTAACTATCAAGATCACATCCTGCCTTTCTTCCAAGACAAGTGCGTTGCTTGCCATAACCAGGACAAAAAAAGTTCGGGAGTTATTCTCAACAGTTACAGCAAAATTATTGAAGGTGGTAGCAGCGGTATTATTGTTAAGGCGGGTGACCCCGAGGGCAGTTCTCTTTTTCAGGTGGTTGCTCATAAATCTGAACC
>CAMDHK010000320.1 GCA_945897965.1 Candidatus Kuenenia stuttgartensis
CCTCATTTGATCTAGATCACCTTCCCAATTTAGTTTTCCACGCAAATCTCTTATTTTTAATTGATTTCTTTGCTCTATAAGGAGCTTTAAGCCTTCTTCGACTGTTTCCTTTTTTGTTTTATAACCAGAAACTTTTAAAGCCTGATTCATTAAGCTGTCATCAATGACAATATTTGTGCGCATGAATGCCTCCGGTGTGTATGAGATAGCAATATCATACACATTGCTACCACTCAAATCAAGAAGTTTTAATCAGTGCTCCGAAGGCGTTCGTCCAACGACTGCGTTCGCCTCACGTGCCACCCGCAACGCATGGCGTCGATTTCCCACCTGGTCATCATTTCCACTTCGCCTGAGTGAATATTATTTCAAGCCTTTGATCCAATCGTGCACTAGTTGTACTGCTTGATCATCTACCACACGCGAGCCAATGTGGGGCATTCTACCCAGCGTAGTCATCTTCATCCGTTCGAGGATGATCGACTTTTCCGGTTGTCCAGGGACAAGAAGCTTGGCACCATCAATTTTAAAGTTCCCATGCACCGGAACTGTATTCACAATGCCTAGATCCTTAAGATCAAGACCAAGATGAAGTTTGAACTCCGCATTACCACCGCCCCATTTAATATGGCAATGGCTGCAATTGGAATGCAAGTAGGATCGGGCGCGATCTTCGATTGAAACTTTTTCATCACGATAATCAGGCAACTTGGGAAGCTTTGCTGCCTCGCTTGGTAACTTCTTGGCGAACATACCGATATGCTCAAGCGTGGTAAGTTGATTGGCAATCACACCATCGTAGTTATGGTCGCGGTTCATCTGCATCGTGCTTACGCCTAGTGCGAACTTAGCGGCATTGTTATGGCAAAGCGTACACTCAGCCCTGCTGGGGAAGCGATAATTCTGCTCGACAACTTTGTCGCCTACCTTAATCTTTAGTAGTTTGTCTGCGCCCTTTTCATCGAGAAGCTCGGCATCGGTTTGCTCATCGTTCCAAACATAAGTGTAGCCACGCCAGTATTGATCACCATATTCTTGCGTGCCCGGAAATTGCTGGTAGTGCATGATGCGTGTTTCGAGTCGATGCCGGGTTTTGGGATTGCCACGCTCCATGTCCATTGCAAAAGTTTTTACGAGTACAGTGCCATCGGGGAATTTCCATCCTGGAGGTGCGCCAGGTGATTCAGGATAAGTAACTTCATCAAGATTAATCTGACCGTTCCCCGGTATGGCGATAAAGCGATCCTTTTCAGCATGATCGCCCCAAAGTTGTGCGTTAACGGAGTAGGGAATAATTCCCGGAGCAACTTTATGATCCTTGGTGGAAGCAAAGATACCCGTTTGACTAAGCTTGCGCGGGAAGTTTTTAGCAGAGTCGTCCACCTTCTCGGATTTGACGAGTTGATGGATGCCACCCCCTGTGAAATCTACGAAGTATATTTCGCCCTCTGCATCTTCGCCCCAACTAACGATGCGATAAGTGGTGCGGGCTAATTCACGCAGGGAGTCAACCTGTACTTGGTTTGAAGAGCGGATGGTAGGCTTGAAAGCCCAGACCCTACCAGTATCGAAATCCGCATAGATGTAGTGCCCTTCGAGTTCTTTTAATCGCTTGCCATGATAGATGAACCCGCCGGTGATAGATCGGAAATCGGTGTGCGAGTGTTCGACAACAGGCTTGAGTATGGGGGTGGGGCCTTTTTTTCGTTCGGGTCGGAAGGGATGGTTGCCCTCCATAACCGACCAGCCGTAATTACCACCCGCTTGAATATTGTAAACGCTTTCCCAAAGATCTTGGCCGATCTCGCCACCCCATAGGCCTAGCTGTTTGTTGCGATCAAAACTAAAGCGCCAGAATTGCCTGAGCCCGTAAGCGTAAACCTCGGGGCGCGCGCCTTTAGTGTTAACGAATGGATTATCCTTCGGTACGCCATAGCCTTTGCTACTATCGGGGTTATCAACATCAATACGAAGAAGCTTGGCGAATACGCTGGAAAGATCCTGCCCGATATCTAATTGGTCAGCGATCCCAGAACCATCGCCTGTATTAATATAAAGGTAGCCATCATTACCAAACTTTAGGCAGCCACCATTATGGCCACCATTGGGCCATTCGAAAATAATCTTCTCAGAAGCAAGATCAGCAACCGGGGGTTCCCCTTTTACTGTGTATCGAGAAACTCGGGTCCCTTTTTCAAGCCCTTCTTTTTCCGGGTTGGGAATCCATGTCACATACATATAGCCATTGTCTTTGAACTTGGGATGAAAGGTGAGCGCGTAGATAATTTGCTTCATCGCTGCACCCTTCGAATCCTTGGCGCCGTTAAATTCTAGAACGAGATCGGCCTTATCAGAATTCTGTTTGTTGATGAACGACCAAATTTTGCCCCAACGGCCTGCTACAAACATGCGATCCGAGCCCGGAGCTTGTGCAAGATCTAGAGGTTCTTCGAACTTTTGAAGTTTCGCAAATGCGGGTTCGGTTTTATAAGGTGGAGGTGGTTCGGGCGAGCCAATCACTTTTGAAGTTGTCCAAGGAGTGCGCTTTTCTAAACCGAACTCTTTCTTGATGGGTTCCTTCACTAACTCCGCAGTGCCAATGGATAAGCTTGCAAGAAAAAGACCAACTGCGATAAATGTTACAACAATAATACTGCGAAGCATGGCTTTATTCCTCTTTAAAAACAGAGTGCTATTATCTTAATGAGACTACTTATTTTATTTGAATGCAACCTATTTTTGCAGATAGTCAGATGATCTTTAGAGATGAAGGTTATAGAAGTGCTTGTGGCATTTCTGGTTTGCGGAATATCGGGTGCAGTAACATCATCAGTAACAGAAAAAGTGCGTAGGTGGGTATGCTGAATAAAGTGACTGAATAAATAGGGCCATAAAACGCAGCAAGAGGTTTGCTTTGCATCAAATGCAATTGCAAATCCCCTAGGCATACAGAGAACAAAACCAAGGTTATTAGAAAGAAGATATTGAGCATCGGGTGCTGCCTGAGATCTCTCCAAGAGAATGCCAAGGCGGGTAATGCAAGTACAAGATAGTGGTCCCAAGTGATGGGCGAAACAAAAAGCATGATGACTATGCCTATAAAGAAAAGCCTTTCTCGTTTTTCGGGCATGGGTAGAAAAAATAAGATAACCCAAAGGGAGGTGAATGCTATTTGTAATATGAGGGCAAGCGCCTTGCCTAAGGAGGGGGCCAGCATTAAAGGTGGCAAAAGTTCGGGGTGTTCAGGGAAGAATAGTTTCCCCATGAAACCATTCAACGAGATGTTTCCTAGTGAACCTTCAAAATCTCTGACTAAAGGCAACACCCGTACTAGGTAATCCTTTACATCGGGGAAGCCAAAAACAATGATTGCAAGTAGATTGCACATCATGAAAGAGAGAATAAAAGCAAAAAGGCTTTTCCATTTACGATCAAATACAAACCAGAGGATTAGAAATATAGGGGTAAGCTTGAGTGCGGCAGCTATGCCTAAGGTAATGCCTGAAAGCAATGGTTTGTTTTTAAGGTCGAAGCTATAAGCTGCAAGTAGTAATGATAGAAGTAGGAAGTTCCACTGTGCCTGATTGATTTGGCTTTGCAAGGGGCCACATAAAAGAAAAAGTGTTCCCGCAGGAAATAGGGACCACCAATTCCAGGGGAGGTTCAATGTTTTAACAACGAACACGATAGAGCATACAAACAAACCGAGCATAACCAGATTCCATAAAAGCATGGCGGGAACATAAGAGAGAAATGCAAAAGGTAAGACAACAAAAAGCGAGAAGGGTGGGTGCGCATTGACATGAACATCCATGGTTGTATTTTTATTATCTGCCTCGATATCAAGAAAGCGATTCAGGGAATCAGCAAGAGGGCCGTATATCGGGCGGCCGTCGAGCCAATCCTTTGCGGAAGCCCAGTCTTGGAAAAAATCACTCCCAGAATTTAAATTGCCTGGCAGAGAATAAATAAAGTGCGGGCCTTGTAACGAAACAACCATAAGGAAAAGTAAAAACCAAAGCACCGGACGAAACTTTTCAGATGCTCCCATCGGATCAAACCAAGAGAAAAGGGCGCTATCATTATTACTTTGATCTGGTTTCATAGCTTTACTTGCATGTGGTTATATAAAGTATAACCATTGTGAGATTTCGTTTTATTCAAAATATACGGGCTTGTTACAACTTTGCTTAAACTAATTGTGACAACCTTTTTGACTTCTCGCTATGTGCTACCATAAAATAATAATAAGGATGTGGCGAAGTATTACTATGGATTCTTCGGTACATCCAATTTGGAGTCAACACCTTGAACACTATTGTAGCTATTCCAGTTTTCAATGAAGCCAACCATGTTCATTCGGTATTGGAAGAAGTGCGTAAATACTCGAATCGAATTCTAGTCATCGA
>CAMDHK010000321.1 GCA_945897965.1 Candidatus Kuenenia stuttgartensis
ACGCATCCGAAAATTGCAGAATCAGCAGTGGTCGGAAAGCCTGATGAAATCAAGGGTGAAGGCATTTGCTGTTTTGTGACGGTAAAAGCTGGCGTGGTTGTCTCGGAAGAGCTGAAAAAAGAATTGCGCGATCATGTTACCAAGGAAATTGGCGCCCTTGCGCGGCCTGATGAAATTCGCTTTACCGATAGCCTGCCTAAAACTCGATCTGGAAAAATCATGCGAAGGCTGTTGCGCGATATTGCCAGTGGTAAACAAACCACGGGTGATACATCAACGCTTGAAGATTACTCCGTGCTTTCAAAGCTTCGTCAGGAAGATGAATAATCTGCTGATATAGGATTAGTTGAAAGTAAAGTTAGGGGAAGGGCAGTGCCTTTCCCCTTTTTTATTGAACTTTCCTACGGAATTGCTGTGCTTTGGTGAGTATGGTTTGCAAGGCATCAAAGTCGTTGGATTTCAAGGAAGATTCGATTTTGCCTAATCCTTCTTGGAAACCTTTTAAAGCCTCAAGTAAGGGGCCTTTGTTGGCTTTGAATATTTCGGTCCAAAGCGCGGGGTCGCTGCCTGCAACCCGGGTGGTATCGCGAAAACCGCCCGCAGTGAATTGCGCATGCCTAGGTTCTAATAGCCCTGCAAGTGCATAGGCTATTAGGTGGGGTAGATGGCTGGTGAATGCGAAAATCTTATCGTGTTCTTCAGGTGAAAGTTTTTCAATTCTTGCCCCTATTGCCTGCCAGAAGCCTGCAACTTTATCTATCGCCCAAGCGGGGCTGTTTTCAAAGGGGCAAAGAATGGTGAGCTTACCCTTGAATAATACTTCGCTTGCTGCAGTGGGACCATTTTTTTCTGATCCCGCAATCGGGTGTGCGGGAACATACGTGGGCTTCATACCTTGCAGTTTTTCTTTTACCAAAGAGCAGATTTCAGCTTTTGTGCTACCAGTATCTGTAAAAACAGCTCCTTCTTTTGCGCATTTTGCAGCCCGTAAAATTGCTTCCCCTATTGATTGTACAGGCATTGAAAAAACAACTAAATCCGCTTCTTTTACAGCATCTTCCATCTGGTATTCGATGCTGTCGCATATTCCCAATGCCTTGCTAGCTTCCAGTGATTCAGGGTTTGTATCGTACCCAATAATTCTTTTGACATGGCCTGCTTTTTTACATGCCAGGGCGATTGATCCGCCTATCATTCCTGTTCCGATTAATGCAAGTGTTTCAACCATTTGAATATTGATCCTACTAGCGGTTTGAATTGAGCAGTTTGCCTTTTTGTAATGTCTGTGCCATTTCTTTGCTTATTCTCGCCCGCAGTTCCGCATCCATTAGGTTGGAATGATCCTTCCCTGCGAAAAGCACCACAGTTGCGTCACTACCCAACTTCTTTAATGTATCGCCCAAAAGCCTGGTGGCACCCTCAAGATAGAAGGTATCCTTATCGCCCATGTAAACATGGATTTTGCCTTTGAGTTTACCAAAAAGAGCATCCTTGTTATTCTCTACAAGAAGTCGAATGTCGTATTTTTTCCAACTCTCAGCAGTGTCACTATCAACGACACCGGTTTTACGATCCCAAAGTTTTTTTGGATTGCCTTGACTGTCCTTTTCGCTGAAAACCGCCTCAAAAGAACCAAGCTGACCACCTCTACCCATCACAAATTCCATGTCTGAAAAAGGCTTATAGAAAAGGAAGGGGGTATCGCCCCTACGACCTATCGGGCGATCTTTCTCTTTTTCATCTTTGAACATGTTTTGATTCGAAGCATAAAGATTGATCTTTTGAAAATCACGAAAGTCAACCGGGTCTGGGGCGGTAGACCATACCCCACCAAAAACATTTGGGTATTTTAACTGAAGCCATAAACTGCTCCATCCACCTGAAGAATGCCCTGTAACTAACCTTGCCCAAGATTGTGGAATTAGGCGAAATTCTTTTTCTAAAAAGGGAATGAATTCTTCGGTCAGGGCCTTGCCCCATGGGCCATTGTTTGCGGAATCAGCAAATACATGATGCCCAAGCGGGCAATCAGGATCTAGCGTGAGGTGAACAACTTCTTCGCCTTCTACCGCCGTTTTGCCTCGGCCTGGTGACGAGAGTGCTGCGAAATGGTTGCCACCAAATCCTGGTACCTCGTAAATAGAAGGATATTTGCGATCCTTGTTATCTTTGTAGCTTTGGGGTAGCGCAACTCCTGCCCTCAGCATGATCTTTCTGCCATGAAACTTGCTGAGTAATTTGCTTTCCATCTGGGCTAGTTTCACAACTTCTGTTTCTGGAAATTGTGGTTCGTGAAAAACTTGATCTAGAACAAGCACGGTTGGTGCTTGGTTTACACTCCCAATTTCAACCTTTACCGATTTGCTGAAATAATTCCCTTCCGATGAAAATATCTTCCTGCTTGCCTTGTTCAAATCGAGAATGGCACTTGCCCAGTAAGTTCCCGTGGGAACCTTCCCGATGTTTTCAATCGGAAAACCTTGCCATTTGTTATCGATAATCAGAGGTTCACCAGGCTTTATGCTGGATACATCTATGCCAAAAAAAGGGTCTGGTTCGATCCACCGTGGTTCGGGTGTGATTCCACTTGATTCACTTTTTGAAAGCACCAGAAACACTCTGCCCGACATCGCAGATTTTGCGATTTTGGGGTCGAGAACAACGCTTAGCACAGGCCCGGTTTTTGCTCCTTGTGCGTTCGCGCTTTTGTTCTTTTCTGCCACTATTAGGAGCAGAGTTAATACGCCCATGATCAAAAGTAATTTTATGGTTTTACTCATTGGCTTTTACTTTCTCTGTTTGCTTTGTCTGCAATTCGTTTATCCCATTGTTCTTCTGCAGAACTTCTTCTTAAATACAAAGGCTGCAAACTTAATGGGTCATCAGAATGATGGCTAAATAGTTTTTTCAACGCAAGTGCCAGAAAAGATTCTTTGTTGATATTTCCTGATTGCTCTACAACCATGCCTTGGTTTGCTGATATTAAAGGTTGAACCTTGGTTACTCCGGGGCCTGCGATTGCAAAACTTATATCTCTATTCGCCATCCATTCAGCGGCGCTTACGATTTTAAGTTCGCTTGCGCTTGTGAGGTGGCTGTTATTATTTTCAAAATGTTGGGCGTAAATTTTATCTTGTTGGGCATCTGCGATGATTTCAATTTTAGCATGCCCAGCTTCTAGGCAATGTTGTGCCAAAATTTCGAAAGTAGAAATACCCAAAAGTCTTGCGCCCGTCATCATTGCCAAGGTTCGAGCGCTCATTAAGCCAATGCGTAAACCAGTGTAACTACCCGGCCCAATCCCTGTGGCGATAGCATCGAGGTTTTTAGCTTCCCAGCCGCATTCCTTGAGCATTTCAGCTATGGCGGGTGCCATATCGCTCACATGCCTTTTGGCGATTTCCAGAACCCGGTGTGCAACAATGGTTGAACCAAAACCCAAAGCTACAATTCCGCTTGAGCCAGATGTTTCTAGCAGCAAAATTTTTGCTTCTGAGGCAAGACTGGGCACAGCTTTTATTTCAGGTATTATTCCCATTTAGAAAGTATAGCGTTTTGTAGCTAATATTGACCTAGCGGCCTCTGAGTTTTAGGATTCATTTATCTCACTGTTCTTTTTTTATCAAGGAAGCATCCATGACTCAGATTTTAATCCACACCGATGGCGCTTCCAGAGGCAACCCCGGCCAAGCGGCTTATTCTTTTCTTGTCCGTAAGGAAGGCAGTATTATCAAGGAAGATGCAGGCAAACTTGGCATTATGACCAATAATCAAGCTGAATACACTGCTTTGGTCCATGCGCTTGAATTTGCTTTAAACACCCACCCAGATGCCGAGGTTATCATTCACAGCGATAGTGAACTGATGGTGAAGCAGGTGCAAGGTTTATACAAGGTTAAGAGCGAAGAATTGAAGCCCTTATGTTTGAAAGCGCGTGAGCTGATTTCGAAAATGAAGGGCTCTGTGCGACTGCTTCATGTGCGCAGAGAACAGAATAAAGATGCGGATCAGCTTTGCAATGATGCGTTAGATGATATGCGCTAGAATCAAACAATAAACGTTTTCTTGATCAGTTACTCAGGGCTTTTCTGCAGTAGTTTTATTACAAGCAAAAAGACCTCATAGAATGCCAGTATTGAAAAAGAGCCCAACCACAGCAGTAAGGCAATTTTCTTCGAAGTTGGCTTTATATCTGTTGGTTCGTTGTTTTCTGGGTTCATCTCTTATCGTTGCCTTTTATTAAAAGAAGCGGCGTTTAATATCTAGGTAAAATACAAATGCCATAAGTGAAAGCACGATGGCAAGACCAAGATAGGTTGCAGCGGCCATCACGGCGTCCGATGCAGGTTTTCCTCGCAACTTTTCGTAAATCAAAAATACCATATGTCCCCCATCAAGCATCGGGAT
>CAMDHK010000322.1 GCA_945897965.1 Candidatus Kuenenia stuttgartensis
GTCTCTCTCGATCATCTGAAAAATCATGCTGAACCTCGTGAAATCAGCCTGCTTGAAGCCTGTGGCGTAGTCGAGAAAATCCCCACCATCAAAGGCAAGGCTGCTTCTGGCCTTAGGGATTTTTCGCTTCTTATGAAAGACCTTCGCGAATTACTTGAACACCCGCCCCATGAAGTAATCGCCAAAACGCTTGATGCATCAGGGTATCGCGAAATGTTACGCAGAAGCACTGACCCCGAGGATCAAGAAAGGCTCGCCAACATCGAAGAACTTGTTTCCGCAGCCAGACAATTCCAAGTCGAAGATCGTGAACCCAACCTCGCAGACTTCCTTGAAAATATCTCTCTCGCAAGCGATACCGATGCCCATGATGCCAATAAAGATTCGGTTTCTGTTATGACGCTTCATGCTGCGAAGGGCCTTGAATTCCCCGTTGTTTATATGCTTGCGATGGAACAAGGGATATTGCCACACGATCGCTCGCTGGAAAATGATGAAGAGCTTCAAGAAGAAAGAAGGCTTGCATTTGTAGGCATGACCCGAGCCATGCACGAGCTGTTTTTATGCAATGCCCGTATGCGCGATTTTCGAGGCTCGGTTGTATTTACTGCGCCGAGTATGTTTTTGGGGCAGCTTCCCGGATCAGAAATCAAAGTTATCGAAGAAGGCCCAAGCACCCCTATGAATGCCATGCTTAAGGGCCCGGGTAAAGGTTCGCAGATGACTCAAGGTTGGAAAAATAACCAAATCAAAGCCCCTATGGTTTCTCCCATCAACCCCATGCCGGTCAAGGATGGAAGCTATTCCGAAGGTATGGTGGTCAAACACCCAGCCTATGGTAAGGGAATGATCACGGAAATAAGTGGTTATGGCGCAATGAGAAGATTAAAAATCAGGTTTCAAACTGCGGGAGAAAGGTCTTTTATCGCTGATAAGGTGCAATTAGAAATTATTCAAAGTTAGTAGATTAGAAGTATTTTTGATTTTGATCCCATTTTATCTCACTCTTTATTAAGATAGCATCAATGGATTGATGGTTTTATATCTGATCATGGAGGTCTTGATGACTGATTTCAGTCAGGGCGAATTACAAAAGAAAAAATGCCTTCCCTGCGAAGGTGGGCTTCCTTCATTAACTGCTGGCGAAGCTGCGATGTATCTCGTGGGTGCCCCCGGCTGGCAACTGTCCCACGATGGCCTCAGAATCTGCAGAGAATGGAAGGTCCGCAACTTTACAGATGCCATAGCATTCTTCCACGAAGTTACAAAAATTGCAGAAGATGATGGGCATCACCCCGATTTGCATCTCACCAATTATCGTAATATCCTCATTGAACTTTGGACTCATGCAGTTGGCGGACTGACCGAGAATGATTTCATCCTCGCAGCTAAAATTAACTCGGTTGAAGTACCGCTGAATAACTAAAAGGAGTTTTTCATGGATAGGCGTGTTGTAAAAGTTGGACAATGGGAAGTAGGGCCACAAAAGCCCCTGCTCTGGATTCTTGGCCCCTGCGTTATCGAATCCCGCGATCTTGTGCTTTCTGTCGCAGATAAAATTCTTGAAATTAGCAAGAAGCTAAACATTCAAGTCGTTTTTAAATCATCCTTCGATAAAGCCAATCGTAGCTCGGGCAAAACTTTCCGAGGCCCAGGTATCGAAGAAGGCCTTAAAATTCTTGACGAAGTCAAAAGCATTACCGGCCTCCCCGTTCTTACCGATATTCATGAAACCGATCATGCCGCCGCCGCTGGCCAAGTATGCGAAGTCTTGCAAATCCCCGCTTTTCTCGCCAGGCAAACCGATCTTCTCTTTGCTGCAGGCAAAACAGGCAAAGTTATCAATGTGAAAAAAGGCCAGTTCATGGCTCCTTGGGACATGAAAAACGTGGTCAGCAAACTTGATGAAGTAGGCAACAACCGTTTGCTGCTTACCGAACGAGGCGCAACCTTTGGTTATGGCAACCTCGTTAGCGATATGCGATCCATTCCGCTAATGCAAGACCTCGGGCCTCCCGTAATCTTCGATGCAACACATAGCGTACAAATGCCAGGCGGTGCGGGCGATCGAAGCGGAGGCGATAGGCGCATGGTGCCTTATCTTGCCAAGGCTGCTGTTGCTGCTGGTTGCGATGGTGTGTTTATCGAAACCCATCCCAACCCTGATAAAGCTTTAAGCGATGGCCCCAATATGATCGCACTTGAAAATCTCTCTGATTTGATTTCAACCTGCTTGCGTATCAGGCAGGCTATTCAATTACCTTGATCATTTATGTAACTTGTTGACGGAATTATCATGAGTACCATTCCAGATAATGCTTTTCCTGAAGAGTCAAAAAAAAGCAATACCTTGCTGATGTCTGTAATTGCAGGGATCGTTTTGTTTGTGGGTACTTTGCTTTTCTTCACCTTCAGTTCAAACCCGGTAACAAAAAATTCCGACAAGAATAACTCTGCCAACGCCCCCGAAGATTCCTCGTTAAAATCCGCCCAAGAACTCCTTTCTAACGATAATGATTTGAACTCCTGCAAAACAGCTTTGCAACAAATCAATAACCACCTCGCAACTCATCCCAACGAAAAACCTGCAACTTTCTCTCAGGAAAAAAGAGAGATCTTTGCCAAGTTTGGGATGAACGATCAGCAATTTAATGAAATCGATAGCCCCACCTTTACTTTTCTCGACCCCCATTATCTTGAAGAACGATTAATGTTTCGGGATATCGCTCGTTTTCTTGAACCCCCAGCTATGGGTGTCAAACAAGTCAAAGCCTCTATCAGCGAAGTTTCCACTCATGCATTTATGTGGGTGGTCCGAGAAATGCGACTCACACCGCGATCTAATAATGCAGTTCCTCCCATCTATGCCTTGCGCAGAGGTTGGGGAAGCAGCTACGAACGCTCTCTTACTTTTCTTGCATTGCTCGAACAGTTTCTTTATGTGGGCGAAAAACTCGAACAACCAGTTGGTTGCCTATTGCTTCTCCCAGGTAAGGATCCCAATACCCCTCCTAGAATTTGGTTGGGTGTTGTAGATGAGTCAGGCAATGATCTTTACTTGTTTGATCCTATTTTGGGAATCCCTCTTCCCGGGGGAAAAGATGGTAAGCCATTGCTTCTTACCGAATTAAAAGCAGATCCTAAAAAAATCAGAGTCCTCGATTCTGATCAAGCCCCTTACGATGTGCAACCCGAACAAATTTCGAAAATCGCACCAGCTATTGCACCTTCCCTTTCTTCCCTTTCGCCTCGCATGAAACTGCTCGAAGATAAATATCTTCCTTCAGGCGCCAAGGCTAGGCTCTCTACTGACCTAGAATCGTTGATCACGAAAATCGAAAAAGCTTGTAGACCATCTCTCGGGGCATCTTCTAAAGCTCTTTTGATGGTTCAAGCAGTTGAATCTCTTCGCATGTTTCTTCCTTCAGGCGATGGCGGATTCGCTTCTCCTCAAGTTTTTCAAGTTTATCAATCCGAATTAATTCCCCAGACCGCAATACCCCCACAACTTCAAAAAGTCCCCCACCCCATCATTCTTGAAAACATAGGCAATATGCTTTCCAGACCCTTCATAAACTCCGCTCTTGAACCCAAACTGCCCCGAGATCAAATGCTTCATGCCCGTTATGCCAAAGCGGTGCCCGATCTTGTTCGCGAAGGCGATGAACTCCGAATTCAACTGCGTGGCGCAGAAACAGATCCTAATCTTTCCCAGCGAATCAATGGCTGGATGGACGCTGCAAAACAAGTTTTTACGAACTTCGAAACCGTCATGCAAAACAAAGATAAAACTCCTGAAGATCTTGCAAAAGTGAATCTCGAAATCCGAACGCTTTTCCAAAAAGGCGACAGAGACCTTGGAATGATGATCGCTGGTTCTATAGGCAGGCCAAGAGGCGAACAGATTTCCTGGCTGCTGGCACTTTGCAAACACGAACTCGCAGAACAACAGCAACGCAGATTCGATATCCAATCAAAAACTTCTGTACCAACCCCATTGGCACAGCAAGACCGGCTCAATAAGTGGAAGGATTGCGAAAGTGCTTGGCGCAGATATTTAGAAGAATTCCCCATAGGCGCAGGCGCACCCCATGGCAAACTCCTTTGGGGCTACGCTTTAGCAAACCTAGGCGATAAAGAGGCTGCAATCAATGCTTGGCAGGATGTTTCTAGGCCGATGGCAACTCAGGAAAAAGCCGCCCGGCTCTTCCTCGCTAAATCCCTCAAAGATAAAAAATAAAAGCTGTGAAAGGTTGTTCCATGAAAATAGAATACTTTCCAGAAACTGACAGCCTTTATATCGAGCTAAATGATAAGCCAGGTACTGGTACCCGTGAAATCGAAGAGGGAATTATTCTTGACCTCGATGATCAAGGGCGGGCTGTGGGCTTAGATATTGAC
>CAMDHK010000323.1 GCA_945897965.1 Candidatus Kuenenia stuttgartensis
GACTTGTGTTTTTCCAAGGCGCAACCGAGATCATATTTGCTGTAAATCACAACCCATCTATTGTTCAGTTTGATACCTTCCAACAAGGGTGTGACATTTTTGAACCCAGGTTCAGGCCTGCCATCAGCGCCCTCTCTTCTACAGCGCAATTCACGCAAAGCTTCTCCATTCAATTGATGACTGTAAAGCTCATCTGTCAAGGGTATGGGTTGCAATTTCAATTTCTTGTCTTCCCAAAGTTGATCCATGAAGGCTCGGAAAGAAGTATCAAAAGACTTTGCACCACAGCAAGCATCTGCAAGAAGCACGCCCCCAGTTTCAAGGTTGAATCGCAACTGATTCATCTGTTGCTTTTGGAAGTTAAATGCACTTCTACCATGCATATAAAGGAAACGGAAATCGACGATGTTATCAGAAGCAAGAGGCAAAGGGATGGTTTCAAGCGAAACATCAAGCCCAGACTTGCGCACATCCGCCATCAGATTTCGCATGGCAAGGGGCGCAGGTTGCCAATCGCCTTCATGCTTGATTTGGGCAACTCTAAGGAAGCCTCTACGAACGGCTGATTTCAAATCACCCTTGAAAATTTCAACTTCGGTAAGCCTTGGCTTAGGCGCTTCAAGGCCAGTAGCGTAAGCAATGATATTTGCGCCTAATTGAAAAGCTGTAGCTGCCCTGCCAATACTAGTTGCGTTACCCTCCCAATATCCACTAATTGCCTTGGGGCTATACATTAAAATAGTCTTGCAACCTTGCTGAATGCCCCAGAGTGGGAACTCTCCGGGTGGTACGGCAAACTTCCCACTAGCAAGCCAAACCGCATGGGAATCTGGAAGTAGCGTAAGAGGGTTGTCGGGAAACATTTCTTTGCACATAGCCCTGAAGTCTGCATCAAACTCGGGCCTACCACAGCAAGCCTCTGCAAAAACAAAGCCCCCGTTATTCAAGTATTCTCTGAGGATATCGCGCTCTTTACCAGTTGGGGCACGATTATGCCCATTGAAATAAGTAACAGGTGATTGCAGCAACTCAGCGGCAAGCTCTTTAACTTGATCTTCTTGTTCCGCGGGTTTGGTCCGAGAATCAAATATCTGCCATGCCATCGGCTGACCTTTGAACAATTCCTTCGAGACAAAAGCAACGAGGTTCTTACAATCGCTGCGTTTATTATTCCAATCATCGCCCCGGTTGTAAGCAAGCTTGGTCATAAGAACCGGAGTTCTGCCCTTGGAAAGAAAAAGTAATGAGAAGCTAGTTGCAACCACGGGCCAGTGATCGAACTGCCTGCCTTCGCCGTCCCAACGGCCATCAGCTTTTTGTGTATCGACAAAAAATTCGCAACCTAGCCTGTACCAATCATGCCCGCCTATAAAGCGGTTGCCTGTAAGCCTGCCAACTCTTTCGATACCATAAAGGCCGTAATAGGGATGTTGAAAAGCAGCACGGGCCCGCTCGACTGTAAGCTTCGCAGGAAAATTATTTCCGACCCAGCGCAGTGCATCAGCAACTGATTTATTCTCTTCGTAAATCCCACAGAGTTCTGCAACGCCATCGTCACGGAGTTTTTGCTTGCCAACTTCCAGATCAGCACCTGTGATAAGCAAGTTAGAAAGGCCAGCGGTGGTCATGGTCATGGTGGTAAGGCCGCCCCCACGGTAAGTCCATCCACCATCTTTGGGAACTTGGGTTTTAATAAAATGGCTACGAACTTCTTCTAAGATTTTACGATCAACATTGGCGCCTGCAAGAAATGCTTCATGCAACCCTAGCAATGCGTATTGTGTGTTGGAATTATCAGCAGAGCCGAAAGCTCGTTCGCCATAGCTCCAACCATCTTTTAACTTTGCGGATTTAAGCCAATCAACATTGCGCTGGATGCGATCGCGATCTTGTGGTTGCCTAGCTAGGCAATAAACCATGGTTTGAAGCCCAACAGTATAAGTTTGTGAAGGTGGAACTCCTCGCAGGTATTCAAGCCCGCGTTTCATCATTTCGTCTTCCGGGGGTACGCCACAGTTTAACAAGGATAACATTGCAAGAGAGGTCCACCCGCCTTTACGGATATTACTTTCGGCGTCTAATTCCCAATTGCCCTTACCCTTTTCCATGTCGCGCAGATATTGAATACCTTTATCAATTGATATACGAACCTTATCGACCAATTTTTCGGGGGCTTGGTAGGCTTGCGAATTTGGCATTGCAGCGGCAAAACCGATCAAAATTGCTATTACAAACATTATCCGGGCATTCATTTATCAAACTCCAAATAAGCAATGAACAGCAAGTATTGTACCCTTATCCACGAAGAATAAAAAGGAAACATCGGATTCCTTTAAATGTAAGTAGCCATACCTTGACTCAACAGGTATACTGTCTATGAATCGCTAGGGGTGCATTGCAAAAAGCAAAGCTGAGAAAAGACCCTTGGACTCGACCCGGATAATGCCGGCGTGAGAAAGCGGCCAATGTCGACCACTTTTCATTTGTCCAAGCCCCCTTCAATACAGCTAGACTGATTACTCAAACTTTTATGGAGCTTATGATATGACGCAAAAGGAATCCGCACGAAAGGGTATTGTTACTCTTGAAATGCATTCGGGGGCCGAACTCGAGAATGCCGCTCCAAAAATCATCAACGACGAACCAATTTTAACCAAAGATGCCAACGAACCACACAGCAGCGAGCAACTGCCAAATAGCAAGCGTGTCTATCTGCAAGGCCAAATCCACCCCGATGTGCAAGTGCCTGTGCGCGAAATCACTGTCAGCGAGACAAAATCTTACACTGGTGCTGTGACGGCGAATGAACCGGTGCGCGTGTATGACTGCTCTGGGCCTTGGGGTGATCCAACATTTGCAGGAAAATCTGACGAAGGCCTTCCCGCATTGCGTTCGAAGTGGATTCAAGCTCGTGGCGATGTTCAGGAATACGATGGGCGGGAAGTAAAACCGATGGATAATGGTTATCTCTCTGGCAAGCATGCGGAGTTTGCAAGCAAGGCTGAGAAGAATCGACTGGTGGAATTTCCTGGTCTGCTTGGTCAACGCCGTCGCCCGATCCGTGCGAGCAAAGGCCAACCCGTAACGCAGCTGTGGTATGCGAAGCAGGGAATTATCACTCCCGAGATGGAGTTCATCGCGATCCGTGAGAATATGGGCCGCACGAAGATGGCCGAGTTGGCTAATGATAATGTCCGTAACGTTCTCGACAAGCAGCATTCTGGTTCGAGCCAACTTGCGAGCAGCGAGTATTCTCCCTCGGTCTTTCGTCGCTTCCCGCAGCGCATTCCTAAAGAGATCACGCCAGAGTTCGTCCGCGCCGAAGTCGCCTCTGGCCGCGCCATAATTCCGGTCAACATTAATCACCCCGAGTGCGAACCGATGATTATCGGCCGCAACTTTCTTGTGAAGATCAATGCAAACATCGGCAACAGCGCCGTCGCTTCGAGCATCGAGGAAGAAGTCGAGAAGATGCGTTGGGCGACCAAATGGGGCGCAGACACCGTGATGGATCTTTCCACCGGTAAGAACATCCACGCCACACGCGAATGGATTCTCCGCAACTCACCAGTGCCTATCGGAACCGTGCCAATTTATCAGGCGCTTGAAAAGGTCGGTGGCAAGGCCGAGGATCTCACTTGGGAAATTTACCGCGACACTCTCATCGAGCAGGCCGAGCAAGGCGTGGATTATTTCACGGTTCACGCTGGCGTGCTGCTGCGCTTTATTCCACTTACCGCCAATCGGATGACGGGCATTGTTTCTCGTGGTGGAAGCATCATGGCGAAGTGGTGCCTTGCACATCACAAAGAAAGTTTCCTCTACACGCACTGGGACGATATTTGCGACATCATGGCAGCCTACGATGTTTCATTTTCTATCGGCGATGGTTTGCGCCCTGGTTCGATTGCAGATGCGAACGATCAGGCACAGTTCGGCGAACTCGAAGTACAGGGCGAGTTGACAAAGCGCGCTTGGGCCAAAGGCGTACAAGTTATGAACGAAGGCCCTGGCCATGTGCCGATGCATATGATCGAGGAGAACATGGCGAAACAACTTGAATGGTGTCACGAAGCGCCTTTCTACACGCTCGGGCCCCTAACTACCGACATTGCCCCCGGCTACGATCACATCACCAGCGGCATTGGTGCTGCGATGATTGGTTGGTATGGCTGCGCGATGCTGTGCTATGTGACACCGAAAGAACACTTGGGATTACCCAACAAAAAAGATGTCAAGGACGGGGTGATCACCTACAAGATCGCTGCGCACGCTGCCGATCTCGCCAAGGGGCATCCTGGTGCGCAGTACCGCGACAACGCTTTAAGCAAGGCACGCTTCGAATTCCGCTGGGAAGATCAGTTCAACCTCAGCTTAGACCCTATCACTGCGCGCTC
>CAMDHK010000324.1 GCA_945897965.1 Candidatus Kuenenia stuttgartensis
CAAGTTGCAACGGTGATACCGTATTTCGAAAGATTTTTGAAGTCGTTTCCCACCGTAGAGGCGCTTGCTGCTGCAGATGAACAAGAGGTATTGAAGCTTTGGCAGGGCCTTGGTTATTACAGGCGCGCAAGGCACATGCACCAAGCCGCGAAAATGATCATCGCAGATTATGCTGGGGTTTTCCCTGATACCCCCGAAGCTCTTTCTTGTTTACCTGGTTTGGGTCGATACACTCGAAACGCAGTTTTATCCCAAGCATTTGATACTAAGTTGCCCATTCTTGAAGCCAATACCAAGCGTGTGTTGGCAAGGCTTTTTGCATTATTGCACGACGTGGATTCCTCTTTAGGAAATAAGTTTCTTTGGGAGGCTGCAGAGGAAATATTGCCTGAAAGAGATATCGGAGAATTTAATCAAGCCATGATGGAGGTGGGTTCCTTGGTTTGCACGGTTACTAACCCCAAGTGCAACTCGTGTCCTCTATCTCCTTTTTGCGTTGCCAAGCGAAGCGACCTTGTAACAGAGTTACCGATCAAGAAGAAAAAAGTAGTGGTGACACAGGTGCAAGAATTGGCCACGGTGTTGGTCAATAAGAAGAGGATTCTATTGGGTAAAAGGCCTGTTGGGCAACGCTGGGCGGGTTTATGGGAAGTGCCTCATGATACCCCAGAGGAAGGCGAGACCGAAGCAAAAGCTTTGGAACTTATTTCTCGGAAGTATGCATCTTTAGTTTCTAAAAAGTTTCATGAGATAGGCAAAGTGATTCATCCGGTGACTAGATTTAAAATCACGGTAAAAGTTTTTATGGGTGAAGTTTCGGGTAAAGGGTCATCTGATTATTACGAAGAGTTGGCTTGGGTTTCTTTAAGCGATTTGGATAAGTACCCGAAAAGTTCGCCACAATCCAAAGTGATTGCAATGGTACTAAAAGCATTAGCGTAAAAAAATGAATGTGGATCATAAGAAGGGGGCAAAATGAATAGTAAGTATTGGGTAGTTGGAATGCTGTTGTTGGCGGGATGTGCTGAGGAGCCGAAGGTTTTGACTGTTGGGGTGCAGGTTGGAAACATTGCGCCAGAAATCAAGGCGGAAGATGCTTCGGGTGTGAAAATGGAATTGAGCCAGTATAGGGGCAAGGTGGTACTGTTAAGTTTTTGGGCATCTTGGTGCGGGCCATGCAAAGAGCTTTTGCCTTACGAAAAACAGTTGACCAAGCAATTTGAAGACAAGCCTTTTGTTTTACTGGGTGTTAATTCCGACATAGATAAAACTGCATTGGTGAAAGCCCAGCAGCAGTTTGGCATGACATGGCCTTCATTTTGGGATGGGTTGGGCAGTATCAATCGGGGATGGGATATTGAATTTCTTCCCATGCTTATTCTGATTGATGAGCGGGGGATTATCCGTTTCAATTCGAAATCCATCATGGATGACATAGATTCGTTTAAAGATCTAGCGGATAAGATGGAACGGGAAATTCAAAAAGTATTGAATAAAGTTGTGGTAGGAAAAAAATGATGGAGCGCCTTTCGGGATAGGCGCTCCATCGTGCGGGTATGATTTGTTATTGCAAAATTCTATTTGATTAAGAATTCAATGCTGACATTGTTTTCTGCAATTTCGGGCATGCTGAACAAGGTTTTAGCCAAGTCTTCCTGCTTGCTTCCCTGAGCTACATCGATCAAAAGCACTCTAGAGCCGTCTGGCTTTTCAATGATTTGAATTGATGAGGCTTTTTTGCCACAGGCTAGTTCAATATGCTTTTTTAGTACTGTTAAAGCCATTTGCCTATTCGCTTTAGGTGCAGATGTATCTTCTTCTGAATCAAAAGTAATCGAGCCTGTTGCAACATTGGCGTTTGTGGTGGATTCCACTTTTTTGCTTGCAGTAGTTGCAGGCACGGTTTTACTTTTATTATTAGAAACGGTGGAGGCTTGGGTTTCTGAATTCGCAATCATTTTCGCAGTGTTTGGTTTAAGTTCTTTTTTCACCAGGGATTGTGATGCTACAGATGTACTTTGTTTGACGTCTGCTATTTTATCTTGTTTTGCTGCAGGCTTACTTGCAATGTTGGTTGCTTTTTCAGTCAACATTTTTTCAGTGGTAACCGGCTTATTCTGGGTTCTTGTTGCAAGGTAAGGCCTGTTATATTCGCCATCTTTGTCTGAGTTTGTTGCATATCGGGCTGGGATTTTTTCTGGAAGTAAAGGTTTTTTGGCTTCAGGTGCGGGTGCATCGAGTTTCACTGAAGGAAAACCAAGCATATCAGATTTTACAATGGCAGAGCCGTTTGGATCATGGGCCGGTATGAATGTCCGGGCAGCGGATTTTGTTACGGTGTCTACTTTGCCTTTTATAGTTTCATTTTCAACTAGTACTTTGGGTGTAGTTAGTTCTATCTTATCTGCAAGCTTTGGCAATTCTTTCTTTGGTGTAACTGGTGTAGCTTGTATTACTTTGGGAATGTCTTTTTTAATTACAGGAGTAGGGGCAGTTGCTTCAGTTTTTTCTAGTTTCTTGTTTAGGTTCGGGAAGCTTGGGAAAACTTCTGTTTTTTCTTTGGTTGTGCTGGTTGTTTTAGCTTCAACTGTTTTGGCGACTGGTTTTGCTTTATCTTCAGGTGCAGATTTTTTTGCAGTATTTTCTGCAGGTTTTACTGGTTCCTTATTTTGAATTTGTTCACTCTTCTTCGAGTTCCAATCTGTCGGGAGTTTTGGTATCGAGAATACATCCACTGGTTTTTCTGGAGTGGGTAAAGGCTTTGCAACAGGTGTTACTGGAACCAGACTTTCTGGAAGTACCTGGGGCCTTTGCTCTTTGCTGTTAGTAGTTTTTGGTGATTGCACGATACTTTGGGTAGGAACAATTGCGGGTGCAATTTTATCGGCAGGCTTTGTTGATACGATTGCCTGAGTAATATCATTGTTCGTAGTTGTAGTGGGAGTTAATTGAATTGCCTGGGTGGGAGTTGTAGTTTGATCTTTGCCTACAATCCACTTGGTGCCATCTTTATTTACCATTGTCACTGTTTCGTTTCCCATACGCATGGGTTGAACGATCATTTTGTTGACGACTCTTTGGCAACCTGGAACTTTACGAAGTCGTTTGCTGATTTCGAGTTTGTCTTCGATGGTAACTACTGGGCCGGATACTATGATCGAACCATCTGCTGAAACAGCGGTTGTTAATTTTGGGTAGGCGGTTTGAAATTCGGTACTGACCACTTTATTGGTGTTGGCCTGAAGTGTATCCACTGGAACTTTTGTGGTTTTGTTAAAAGATACAGGCCAGATTCTGATTTCACTGACTACTTTGCAGGTTGTAAGCCTGCTTGCAAGGGCAATAGCGTTATTAGCAACGGTGTTATTGTTCACATTGCCAATGAGAATCATTTTGCCATTTTTAACTGAAGGAGTTATATCCGTTGTCGAAATCAAGGGATCAGCAAGGAATTCGATGTGAATGCGCATGGATTCTGCAAGGGCTATAGAATCTTCAGGTTTATTTTCTGTAGCAGATTTTCCTGCAGCAGGCTTTGCAGAGGCGATGATAACGCCAGGCTTAGTTTGTTCTGCTGCATTTGTTAAACCAGTAACAGAAAACCCTGTTAAGATTCCGAAAGCACTCAAAGTTAAAAGTCTTTGCGCTGATAATTTCCATTGCTTGCGCATGATGTCTGTCTCTCCAAAAGTTCGCTGATTTCGAATCCTAGGTTTAGTATCCAGCCAGATCTTTGGTGAAAGATTTCTGGAGTTCAGGAGTTCCTGCGTAAAGATGCAAGTGATCCTTGTCGATGTACACAACTTGAATTCTGGGGCGTTTGATTTTCACAGGAAAAGGATACCCGGATTCTATTACTTCGGTGTAATAGATAGTGGCTTTCCAATGGCAGTGATGAAGTTGTGCGGGGCCAACTAGTGGGAAGAATCTTGGTGGATCAATTTTATCCACAAGCCTTTCGGTCACAATCTGAACATCATCCCGGTGCTCTTCATACACATAAGGGAAGCCTCGTGCCATGTGTGGCATAGCCCTGATGACTTGTGCATCGTCAGGTGCATCTTCACAAAGAGGAGGCGCAGCGCCTTCTTTGATTGGAGGCAAAATCGGTGTTCGGTGATCATTCTTATGGGTATACTTTTCTTCCATTCGTTCGGTAACCCAAGGGGGTACAGGCGTTGGGGTGAAAATCCCCATGGAAAAAGGCATACAGCCTGTAACGCTTAAAGATAAGGCAGCGATTAGCCCGCCTACAATGTGTTTTTTTCTGGTTTTCATATCGGACACCTTTCTACAACTTAAACGCACCCGGGTTTCCCGTTCCCGCTTAAAACCATTTCTCTTCAATCGAGGTAATGGCATGGAGTATCTGCAAGGTTTTTATCGACGTAACG
>CAMDHK010000325.1 GCA_945897965.1 Candidatus Kuenenia stuttgartensis
CGTATCAAGGCTGCTTTGACGGACAGCCCGTCAGCCGCCTTAAAGCAGCCTTACCTGGATCTTTTTACACATTACGAACACCTCCCTTTCAATAGAACTTTCCCTAATCCGGGCTAAACCCAGTTGCCCTGACTCGGGACTTCTGTAAATCGCACCACGCTAGCGCGATCCGTCTCCGCTAATGAAATGAATTCATCAACGAAGATATAACATTCATAACACCGAACTATGGGTCTTGACAAGTTTTGTTGAAATAATTTTCAAAATTGTTTTTATCTAATCAAAAACTGATCTAGCTAAGTTTTGCACCAAAAGAACACAATATGCTTAGGATTTATCTTTCTTGGCCATGAGGTGACAGGCATGTGGCAGTCTATCGCAGTAATAGCTTTTATGACAACGGGCCAACAAGCGGTTGCGCCGCTCGAGTTTTTAAATATTCGTGCCCCCATGGGAATCTATGGCGCCAACAGGCCCGATTCGAAGAAATATCATCCAGGCGATAACTTCATACTGGCGTTTGATATCAATGGGTTGAAGATTGATGCAATAGGTCAGGCGTTTTACAGCCTTGCAGGTGAACTCTTCAACAAAGATGGTAAAAGCATAATAAAAACTGCACCCAAAGAGACTCCAGCTTTTAATCCTTTGGGGGGTTCCCGATTGCCTGCGTATGCGGCTGTTCCTATAAGCTTGGAAATGCCTGCCGGAACTTACACTTACAAATTAATCCTGACAGATTTAACCGATAAAAGAACAGCCATGCTAACTCAATCATTCGAGGTATTGCCTAAATCTTTAGGGTTTGTTTTGTGGCATATGACTTATGAAAACAATTTTCCCGCCCCTCCAGTGGGCGTACCTGGGCAGGAATTTATTCTCCGATTTTGCGTAACTGGTTTTGAAGCAGATGCACAAACCAGAAAACCCAATCTCTCTTTTACCGTTCGCATCCTGGATGAGGCTGGAGTACCAACCTTATCAAAGCCTTTTAGTGGTGAAGCCAAAGATATTCCCGAAGAATTTAAAGATATTTTTCCCATCTCCGTACCCATTCGACCAAACAGGCCAGGCAGGTTTACCATCCAAGTTTCTGTTACCGACAACCTGACTAGAACCAAAACCACCATCAAGCAAGAAACACCATTTCTTGTTCTCGAGCCTAAATAGTTATCCTCTTTGCAAATAGTTCTTTACAATAATAAGGGAGGGTCCTTTGGCCTTCCCTTATTGTTTGTATTTTGAATATTCATTGGAGCTTTTCATAATGTCAGATTTAGAGAACCGTATTGCGCAATTTCAAAAGATGGCCAACGATGATCCAGATAACGAACTGGGCCATTATCGTTTGGGCCAACTTTACATGGAAAATAAACAGTTTGAAGAAGCAGTTGCATCCTTCAACCGAACATTGATCCTTAGCCCACAATTTTCCAAAGTATTCCAACTTCTGGGCAACTCACTTCTTTCCCTCGATAAAAAAGCCGAGGCTGTCACCACTCTGCAAAAAGGGTTCACAATTGCTGATGAACGAGGCGACAACATGCCCCGGGATGAGATGGCTCGCATGCTTAAAGAATTGGGCGAACCTGTTCCTGAATCAAAAAAAACTGTTGCACCAATCAACACTGGCGCAGGCGATGCCATGGGCAACATGCAGTGCACCCGGCCTGGTTGCATGGTTGGTTCAAGGGCTAGAAAACTTCCCGCACCACCTTTAAACGATGAACTTGGCAAAAGAATCTTTGAAGCCATCTGCGCCGATTGCTGGAGCGAGTGGGTTAAAAATTACAGCATCAAAGTTATCAATGAACTTAGGCTAGATCTTAGTTCTGAACGCGGGCAAGCGGAGTACGACAAATACATGCATGAATTTCTCGGTTTAACACAAGAATAATCATGAATGCCTTTTGCTCTGAGTATTTAGTTCGCTACGGTAAAGCAGGAGAATTCGGCAGGTTTCACGCCCAGAAACCTCTGCAACTCCTCAAAGGCGATCTCGTAATCATTGAAACCCACAGGGGCAAAGAAACGGGGGAAATTCTTTCCCCCTCTACACCCATAATTGCCAAGTTCCTACCCAATACTACCGTAGGAAAGCTTTACGGTACACTCACCGCCCAAGATGATTCGTTAGTTCAACTAAACCATTCAAAATCATCTCTCATCATTGAAGCCGCTAAAAACATCTCCCTTGCCTTAGCTTTGCCCGTTTCTATTCTTGATGCCGAATTACTTTTCGATGGCAAACATGCTGTCCTTCATCTCGCAACAAGCCCCAAAACGGATGTTCGCGATTTGATCTCAAAGCTATCCAATGATTTCGACCTACACATCTATTTCGAAAACATTACTCAACCAAATCAAGATGATGACGATGATGAATCACCCGTAAAAGATGCGGGATCCTGCGGGTCGGGTAATTGTGGTTCGAAGGAAGGCGGCTGCGGAAGTTGCAGCAGTGGCGGCGGGTGCGGGTCTTGTTCTACTACCAAAGAAAAAAAGCCTGCGTTGGAAGCAAATGCCTCACAACGCAAGCCCTTAATTTAGCCAACTCATTTACGCTTACTTCAAGCCTGCAGCAGATCGCAAAGCTGCAGCCTTATCGGTTTTTTCCCAAGTGAAGTTTGCAAGCTCACGACCAAAGTGGCCATTTCTCGCTGATTCCTTGTAGATCGGCCTGCGCAAATTCAGCGTTTCGATAATTCCCTTAGGCGTTAACTGGAAGGTCTTGCTGATAAGAGCAGCAATCTTATCATCGGTTAAGCCATGCTTTGCAGTACCAAAGGTGCTAACCCAGATATTGATCGGATCAGGGTAACCAATCGCATAAGAAAGCTGAACTTCGCACTTGGATGCAAGGCCTGCTTTAACAATGTTTTTGGCAATATAACGGCACATATAAGCTGCAGAGCGATCAACCTTTGTTGGGTCCTTACCGCTGAATGCACCACCACCATGACGACCCATGCCGCCGTAGGTATCTACAATGATTTTTCTACCAGTAAGGCCGCAATCCCCGTGAGGGCCGCCTTCAAGGAAGATGCCAGTGGGGTTGATATGGACCAAAATAACATCACTTGGATATTTTTTGCCCGACTCACCAACTGGGACAAAGTGAAACTTGGTTTTCGCATCGACCAAATCAGGTCGTTCGGCCTTCAAGGTTGGGATGATCAAAGTATTGAGAATTTCTTCACGAGCTTTATCAGAGAAGACTTTCTTTTTCTTTTTAATCTCAACAACACTCTCGTCATGCTGGGTGGAAAGCACAATGGTATGAATTCGATTTGGAGTGCCATCTGGTTTATATTCGATGGTTACCTGACTCTTGGCATCAGGGCGGACAAAAGCAAGCTTGCCACTTGCCCTTAACTTTGCATGATTTTCAACCAAGCGATGGGCCAAAAAGATGGGGAGAGGCATTAAGGATTTGGTTTCTTCACAAGCAAAACCAAACATCATACCTTGATCGCCCGCACCGCCACCATCCACACCAACCGAGATATCAGGCGATTGCGAATGCAACTTACATTCAATCTGGCAGGTATCTGCTGCAAAGCCAATCGTTGGATCTACATAGCCGATTTCTCGAATAATCCCTCTCACAAGCTTATCCACAACCGTTCTGGTAAGTGGTGCTGTGGTGGTTATTTCACCCGCTACACAAACATAATCTGTTGTAACAAGGGTTTCACATGCTACCCTACTCTTGGGATCATGCTGCAAGCAGAAGTCCAAAATGGTATCACTGATTTGGTCGGCAACCTTGTCAGGATGCCCCATAGAAACGGATTCACTGGTAAAGAGATAATTCTGGTTCACAATCTTCCTCATTTTGTTAAACAATCATGTTCCGTCACGGTGTCGAAATTATAAGAAAAGAGTGGGTATAAAACCAATATCAGAGTTACAGAAAAAAGGCTTTTATGAAAAACCCCCAACCACTAGTCCTGATCAATGCCGTTGGTCTTACCCCAAAACTGCTCAAATTCGCACCAAAACTGCAACAACTTGCATTAAATGGCTGGATGCGCCCTTTAAAAGAATCGCTCCCCGCAGTCACTGCAACCTGTCAGGCGACTATCCTTACCGGAAAAGAGCCCTCTGTCCACGGAATAGTTGGGAATGGCTGGCTTTTTCGCGATACTGCAGAAGTTCGCTTTTGGCAACAATCCAACCATCTCATCCAAGCCGAACCCATCTACAAAACTGCCTCGCGACTTGCCCAAGCACAAGGCTCATCCTTCAAATGCGCCAAAATGTTCTGGTGGTTTAACCAAGGCGCTGATGTTGATATCAGCGTTACTCCCAAGCCCTATTATGGCGCCGATGGTAACAAGGCCTTCGGCATTTCAGGAACATCACAAGAACTAACCACGGGATT
>CAMDHK010000326.1 GCA_945897965.1 Candidatus Kuenenia stuttgartensis
AATGGCAAAGGTCAGAGAGAACATGCAGCTCGCTGGGTAGAAAAAGTAACGCCTTGGCTTGAAAAGCAACTTGTAAATCCTTCCCAAACCAGCACCATCGGTCCTGCGAAGGGGACTCTTCTCATCGTGGGTGGTGGCGGTAAAGATGCTGGAATCATGAAGAAATTTCTCGAGCTTTCTGGCGGAAATAAGGCAGTGATTGCGGTGGTGCCTACCGCACTTGAGGGAGACAAATTTGATAATGACTCAAGGCCCGCGCCTGCTTTACGCAAGGCTGGTGCTGCCAAGGTTTTTGTACTTCACACCCGCGATAAAAAAGTTGCAGACTCTGATGAATTCGCTTCTGCGCTTAAACAAGCAACCGGGGTTTGGTTCGATGGCGGCAGGCAATGGCGCTACGCAGACAGCTACCTCAACACAAAAACTCAGAAAGCTTTGTTTGATCTTCTAGATCGTGGCGGAGTGATTGGCGGCAGCTCTGCGGGCGCTTCCATCCAAAGTTCGTACATGGTGCGAGGAGCCCGGGAAGGTAACACCCTCATGATGGCGCCAGGCTATGAAACTGGTTTAGGCTTCCTCAAGGATTGCGCAGTTGATCAACATCTTATCAAGCGCAAGCGCGAAGATGATCTCATCGCAGTGGTACAAAAACATCGGCACCTTCTTGGTATTGGAATTGATGAAGATACCGCAGTGATCATAAAGGGAAACAATCTGGAAGTCATAGGTTCGAGTAAAGTTGCTATTTATGATCCTGATCGTAAACCTACAGAGGGCGAGAAGTTTTATTTCTTTTTAAACGCAGGCGAGAAATTCGATCTAAAGACCCGGGAAAAACTACCATGATTCTGCAAACTATTTTAATTTTAAATTGCTTGTCAGTTGCAGCACAAGAAACGAACATTCCGAGTAGGCCAAATATTCTTTTCGCAATCGCAGACGACTGGGGCGTTCACGCAGGCGCCTATGGCACTCCTTGGGTGAAAACTCCAAACTTCGATCGGGTAGCAAAACAAGGTATTCTCTTTCGCAATGCTTTTACACCCAATGCCAAATGCGCTCCATCCCGTGCATGCATTCTTACAGGTAGAAATTCTTGGCAACTTAAAGAAGCTGCCAACCATCTTTGTTACTTCCCCAAAGAATTTAAGGGATGGGGCGAGGCGCTTTCAGAAAACCAATGGCAAGTAGGCCATACTGCAAAGGGTTGGGGCCCTGGTGTTGCACTGGATGACAAAAACAAACCCAGGCAAATGACTGGGAAACCTTTCAATGATCATAAAAGCCCACCCTTGACCAACGGCATCAGCAACAATGACTATGCTGCGAACTTTAAAGATTTTCTCAGCACCACTTCGAAGGAAAAACCTTGGGCCTTCTGGTACGGTGGGCTAGAGCCCCATCGTGGTTATGAATTTGGCTCGGGCGTTGCCAAGGGCGGTAAGAAGCTTTCCGACATTCCCAAAGTGCCCGGGTATTGGCCCGATAATGATACCGTTCGAAATGATATGCTCGATTATGCATTCGAGGTAGAACACTTTGATAAGCATTTGGGAAGGATGCTTGATGAACTGGAAAAACAAGGGTTATTGCACAACACCCTTATCGTGGTGACTTCCGATCATGGTATGCCATTTCCTCGCTGCAAGGGCAGTGCCTACATCGATTCCAATCATGTGCCCTTGGCGATCATGTGGAAAAAAGGCATTACCAACCCAGGAAGAGTGGTGGATGATTATGTGAGTTTTATAGATCTAGCGCCCACATTTCTTGGTGTTGCAAATCTTGATTGGAAAAAGGCAGGGATGGGACCAACTCCGGGGTTAAGTCTTCAAGATTTATTTGCTTCTGCAAAATCTGGTTCAATCAATCCGGTTCGGGATCATGTTCTTATTGGAATGGAAAGACACGACATTGGCAGACCGGGCGATGTTGGTTATCCCATTCGTGGGATCATCAAATCAAATTTAATCTATCTTCATAACTTTGAACCTTCGCGCTGGCCTGCCTGCAATCCGGAAACAGGTTATTTGAATGTTGACTCAAGCCCCACCAAGAGTTTGATTTTGGAAGATCACCGAAGCAACCCTACAGATAAGTTTTGGAACTGGTGTTTTGCAAAGCGCCCTGGTGCAGAACTTTATAACCTTGAGAAAGACCCTGATTGTTTAAATAATCTCGCCTTGAATCCTGCCAATGCAGAGCTTTGTGACTCTCTGAAAAACCAGATGTTTGCGAAATTGAAGGCAGAAGGCGATCCGCGCATGGAGGGCAAGGGCAATCTCTTTGACGAATACCTACATTCCAACAAAGCTCATGTGAATTTTTATGATCGCTACATGAAAGGCGAAAAATTGAAAGCTGGCTGGGTCAACCCTTCCGATTTCGAAAAGAAACCTCTCGATTAATATCTTTAGCAAAGGAACAACATCATGCTTAGGCGCCAATGGTTGAAACATTCTGCAGCGGGCCTTCTTCTCGCTACTACTCTTCCTAAAAATAGTGATGCAAGCCAGGTTAAGAAGCGAATTAAAGTTGGGCAGATAGGCGTGGGGCATCCTCATGCAAGCAAGCTTTCTGTCTACCGGGCTTCCCCAGATTACGAAGTGGTTGGCATCGTTGAACCCGATGAAGCGCTTAAGAAAAGCGCAATGGCACAGCCCGTGTATAGCGATTTGAAATGGATGACACGCGATGAACTCCTAAACATAAAAGATTTAGATGCAGTGCTTGTAGAAACCCGGGTTGCTGATCTATTAAACACTGCTGAGGTTTGCATTGCTGCGGGCAAGCATATTCACCTCGATAAACCCGCAGGCGATAACCTCACCCAGTACAAACGCATCCTTGATAATGCGAAAAAGCAAAACCTTCTCACCCAGATGGGATTCATGTATCGCTACAACCCCGCTGTTATTCTACTTCGTGACTTCCTTAAAAAAGGCTGGTTGGGCGATATCTTTGAAGTGCATACCGTCATGAGCAAAGTAGTTTCAACTCCTGAACGAAAACAGCTTGCCAAGTTCAAGGGTGGAATCATGTTCGAACTGGGTTGCCATATCACAGATCTTGTCATTGGCGTTCTGGGCAAACCAACCAAAGTTGAAGGATTCAACCAGCATGCCTCAACAATCGATGATGGTTTGATGGACAATATGCTTGCCGTGCTCACCTATCCGAAAGCAATTGCGAGTGTCAAAACATCTGCGATGGAAGTTGAAGGAGGCAGCAGAAGGCATCTTGTGGTATGTGGCAGCGAAGGAACATTCGAGATCGAACCTTTGGATAATCCATCGGTGAAGCTTTCGCTTTCAAAACCACGGGGTGAATACAAGAAGGGCACACAAGTAATTAAATTCCAAGGGTTCAACCGCTATGTTGCAGATGCAGCAGACATGGTTCGTATTATCCGTGGGGAAAAGCCTTCCGACTTTTCCTATGATCACGATTTTGTAGTTCAGGAAACTCTGCTGCAAGCTTGCAAAGTACTATAAGACACCTAATATTAAGAGGATTTTTCATGAGACATTATGTGCTGGTTATTCTTGGACTCTTTTTGGGTAATACTCTTCATGCTGCTGAAAAGGAGACTCCACCTCAATTTGAATGGGTGATCCAGGCGGGTGGTAAACTGCATGATAAAACTCGTGGCATAGCAGTGGATGGCAAAGGCAATGTCTACCTAACAGGCGAATTCACAGGCACCGCAACTTTTGGCGAGTTCACGCTCACCAGCAACAAGCTCATGGATTTCTTCATCGCCAAGGTTGATCCCAAGGGAAAGTTCCTATGGGTACGCAGTGGTGGTGGTTCGAAAATAGATCGTGGTTATGCAATCACAGTCGATGATGCGGGAAATTCCTATGTGACTGGACATTATGAAAGCACCGATGCAAAGTTTGAAGATGTATCGCTTCCGAATTCAGGCGATTACGATATTTTTGTCGCAAAGTATAACTCTTCGGGAAAGATGCTTTGGATTAAAACCGCTGGAGGCAAAGGCTCCGATTACGGCCATGGCATCGCAGTGGATTCCCTCGGAAACTTATTTGTGACAGGCGCCCTTACAGGCGAAGGAACCTTTGACGAAGTTAAACTTTCAGAACCTGGATCATCACGCGTTTTTTGTGCCCGCTACACCACCGATGGCAAACTTCTCTGGGCTAAAACTCCCGAGGGCAAAGGCAACAGTAGCGGCCATGGCATTGCAGTTGATGGTAAAGGTAATTGTTTTGTGGGTGGCCATACCGGTGGCGAAGGTTCGTTTGGCGATATCAAACTCACCAACGCAATGGGTAGAGATATTCTGGTTGCAAAGCTTGATGCCTCTGGGAAGGTGCATTGGATTGCTCAAGGGCATGG
>CAMDHK010000327.1 GCA_945897965.1 Candidatus Kuenenia stuttgartensis
GTCAAGGATTGCATCGGCAGGGAATGGCAACTAGGCACTGTGCAACTCGATTACAATCTGCCCAAGCGATTTGATCTCGAGTATGTTGGCGCAGATAATAAAATGCATCGCCCTATCATGATTCATCGGGCACCCTTTGGATCTATGGAACGATTCATGGGCATTCTCATCGAGCATTTTTGTGGCGCATTCCCACTCTGGCTTTCACCAGAACAAGTTCGTGTTCTGCCCGTTAGTGATAAATTTAACGACTATGGCAAACAGGTTGAAGCCCAACTTCGAAGTGCAGGCCTTCGTGCAACAGGCGATTATCGCTCTGATAAAGTTGGTGCAAAGATCCGCGAAGCAAGCCTCGAAAAAATCCCCTACATGCTCGTGGTAGGTGATAAAGAAGTTTCCGCATCCACCGTTGCAGTCAGGCACCGTACCGATGGCGATTTGGGCGCAATGCCTCTTGCTGATCTTCTAGCTAAACTTGCTGAAGAAATCACTGGCCGCAGATTGGTTCGAACGCCTGTTTAACTCTTTTCATTCCAGACTCCTTTCAAAATTATTGATCTGAATTCTGGAGGTTTCCCATCGCAAAGTCATCTGCAAAATCTGTGCTCTTTCTTGTTAACAACAAAGTAAACATTAGCGAAATCTTGAAGGTGAGCATTGAAAACTCCCTTAAGATGATGGGCCTGCCCTATGTTGCAGTGATCAACTCTTATTCCCTACCTTTTGTAAAGCCTGAGATCACTGCAGATAGATTGATCGTGGTTTGTTTGCCCGAAGAATCAGAGGCTATAAAAGGAATTCTAGAATCAGGTGCATGCGCATTTGAACTATGGGATATGACAGAAAAACAGGCGACCAAGGAGTTGGTAAGTGGTGAAGTCAACAGTTGGATCGCAAGGTTGATTACAGGCTCGCCTCGCTTGGGGCCGCCTGATCTAACCCCCCTGCCCCAAAAGGTTATCTCATCTCCAGCAGTGCAACCGATTAATAAAAAACAAGTCATCAGCGTAGGTAGAGAAACCAAAGGGCGTAAAGGCAAAGGCGTTACCATTCTTTCTGATCTTCCCATGAATGAAGAGCAAATTCATGAACTTGCAACCACGCTGAAATCAAAGTGTGGCACCGGTGGAACAGTGAAAGATGGAAAAATTGAAATCCAGGGCGATCAAAGAGAGCGCATCATCATCGAGCTGGAGAAGCTAGGTTTCAAAACCAAAAAAGTCGGCGGCTGATCCCTTTGTTTTTCCTTGTCTTGCCCTCTTCAAAGATAGTACGATAGAAATTCTGCCTGTAATTTTATCCGCCTTTAATGAGATCATTCCCATGCGACCGATTGTTTTTCTTTCACTCCTACTTTTTGTCTTTAGTATCTTTGCTGAGGAAATCGATAAAAAGTTTCCTCTCGATCCACAGCTTAAAGTTTTAAGCGAAGATGTGAAAAATGAACGCTACAGAGAGATGGTAACCAAGAAAATGCTTTCCACAGATCTTGCTGCAGAATGGCAGCGAGGGTTCACTGCGGACAACCCTGATTCTTTCCTCGAAAAGAACGGCGGTAGGGAAAAAGTGCTTGCGAATCCTGATCTCAAGGCTGCTTACGATAGGCGCCTTTCCATCCAGAATGATTTTCTCGATCTCATGCGTGAAGGTTATAAACGCCATAAGGCGGTGCCCCCATTCGATAAGGGCGCCAAGGCTGAAATTGCGGGGACAACCATAAAGAGTTCTGCAATCAAGAAAGGCGCAACGCTTTCAACTTCCTTGGTGGCAAAGGGAGCAGAAAAGCACTGGCCCCGATTTCGTGGCCCCTCGGGCCAGGGCCTAACCGGGTTAAACTCACTTCCCACTAAGTGGAACGACAAAAGCGAAAACATCCTCTGGAAAATAACCACTCCGGATCTGGGCAACTCTTCCCCGATCGTTTGGGAGGATAAAATTTTCATCACTTCTGCAACCTCTAAGGGTGCGAGCAGGACAGTGCATTGTTTCTCTTCGAAGGACGGTGCTAAAATCTGGAGCACTCCTATTCCCGAAAGTACTCCTGAAACCAGCGTACTTGGTAAAAATGGTTATGCTTCATCAACTCCAGTCACCGATGGAGAAAGGGTCATTGTGTTTTTGGGAAGCTCTGGTTTGGTTTGTCTCGACTTCGCAGGAAAAATTCAATGGCAATATAACAACCTAAACATCAAGACCACTCATGGAACCGGATCCAGCCCTGTTATTCATGGTGACTTGGTGCTTTTCTTTCATGATCAAAACCAGTCTGATTCAATCTTTATTGCTCTTGATAAAAAAACGGGAAAAGAAATCTGGAAGCAAAAGCGCGATAAGGGCATGACCTGGTGTACTCCTGTTGTCATCAAAGTTGGCGATCATGATGAAGTTATCTTTGCAGGCAGTGGCACCGTTCGTGGATACGATCCCGCAACAGGCAACGAACTTTGGAAACTTCAGGGCCCTACATCTGAAGTGGTACCGACCATCGTAGTCGGGACGGAACTTGCGTACAGCGCTTCGGGTAGAAACGGCCCTACCATTGCATTCCGCCTGGGTGAAAAAGGTGATATCACTGCTTCCAGTACCGTTTGGAAATCTGTGCGCAATGGCCCTCATGTGCCCTCTCCCATTCTCGTTAAAGACAAATTATTCACTTTCAATGATATGGGTATTTCAACTTGCCTTGATGCAACCACGGGTAAACTGCTTTGGACTGAAAGGCTTCCAGATCAATTCACTGCTTCTCCCATCGAAGCGGGTGGGTTTATTTATGTGAGTGGCGAATCGGGGAAGACCTATGTGCTTAAAGTGTCTGACAAATTTGAATTGGTAGCGACGAATGATCTTGGTTCACCAATTCTTGCTTCGCCTGCAATTGTTAATGGTAATCTTTTGCTTCGAACGCGTGATGCTCTTTATTGCATAGGTACCAAGTAATATTTGGTTGAGCTATGTTGAAATGAAAAAGGCCCATGCAATTCAATGCACGGGCCTTTTTAGTTCTACCCAAGAAAACTAAAGTTTTCCTTCCACACCCAATTGGTGGAAGTAGTGTTCGACTTTATCTTGGTTCTTTAATAGCCAATCGATGCTTGGTTCGCCAAGGATAGCTTTACGAATAACCTTGGTGGTAGCTTCACGATGAACCGCAAACAAAGCCTTATGGTCGATTTTGTTTGCAGGTACTTTAAGAATATTAGGATCAAGCCATACCGAATAAATGATGCCTAGCTCCTCAGCTTTTTTCTTGGGGATGATCCCTTCACGCACTGCATCGAGTACGCCATGAGCGATGGCGGCTTGTACGGTGCCCATTAAAATATTGGTGTATCGGGCATCATTCACGGTGACTTTGCTTACCATGATGGTTGCAGGTTTCACTTGAACATCGCTGTTGAGAATTGCAAAAACCTTGGTATGACCCTTGATCTGGTTGCCTAGGAGATTTGCGAAAGCGATACCCACAGGGCCATCCATTTCGCCAATGACGATTTCTGGTTCTGCGCAGAGATAATCGAGATCACCTTCAACTAGGGCTTCGCCTGTGCGCAATACGATTCTTTTGGAAGAGGGTTTTTTAGCAGCCATGTTTCGTTTCTCCAAGGGATTAATTGTTAGACCATATAATTGGGTGTTTTATGGCGGTTTGCAAGCGAAACAAGCTGGTTGTTACAAAAATAGTTGGAGCGTTTATTTTGCAGCGGGGGTTGCGATGCCCACGGGTTGACCCGGCGAAAGGGTTGCAACATTAGCGCTGATAAATTCATCTTTGGTATCGATGGGTTTCCAATCCGAGGTTGATCCTGCTTCGCGGGTGCCTAACAACTCAACCCATTCTCCCTCGACTCTGCCAATTTTTAGATCAACTTTCTGTGCTTTGCCATCAACTATTTTAAAACCAAAGGCACCATCGGGAGTGCGAACGATAGCACCGAGTGGCAACACAAAAGCCTCTGCAAGCACTGCTTTGATGCGAATAGATGCATACATGCCTGGGCGAAGAATTCCCTCGGGGTTGGGCAGATCGATTTCCGCCCTTAGGTTTCTGCTTGATGAATCCAAGGCCCATGAGATGCGAGATACCTTGCATGAAAACTCTTTCCCGGGCAGTGCATGAAAGGTAACGAGCGCATCTTCACCAGGATTCACATAGGCATTTTCAATTTCTGGAACATCAACAACGACACGAACAGGATCAATCTGGCTGATGATGAAAAGGGGTTCCGTGTTTGGGGAGCTGTTATCTTGAACAAGTTTGCCTGGATCGACGGATCGCTTAGTTACTACGCCATCAAAGGGGGCGTAAATGGTGGTGTAGGCTGCAAGTGCTT
>CAMDHK010000328.1 GCA_945897965.1 Candidatus Kuenenia stuttgartensis
GTCAAGGCAATCTCCCGATAAAAACAACTGGGCATTCAAGGGCAATTTTCCCTTATCCCTACTATCGGTATATCTTTATAAAACCTTTGAAGGATTCTTAAGAATGGATTAAAGTTTGAAAGTTGGGTAAAGGGGCGATCTTGGGTAGGTACCTTTCTTGTATATACTTATTGCAAGCTGTTTATTTCGGGCCTATAATTAGTAATCTGCTTGTTTTGGCATGTAAACAGTACTTCAAACTTGATTAAGATAATCATTCACTCCATTACCCCGAGAAGATCTTTGAAATACGTCATGGTTATTACTTTCCTTGCGAGCTTTCTAACCTCAGGGGTTAATGCGCAAGAGGATCATGCGCTTTTTTTTAAGTCTTATTGCTTGCGTTGTCATGATGCAAATAAACAGAAGGGCGAATTCCGTCTTGATTCTCTTTCCACAGACTTTTCTGATATTTCGGTAGCGCAGCGTTGGGGCGAAGTTTTGTTCCGCATGAATTCAGGAGAGATGCCCCCTAAAAAGGAACCTCAACCCAAGGCCGATGAGCTTGGCAAAGCAGTGGATTGGCTATCTGCCAAAATCAAGCAGGGCGAGGCGACCCGAATGGCAAAGCGTGGCCCTGTATCTCATTATCGATTAAGTCGTGATGAATATGGCTATTCGATTTATGATTTGCTTGGCGTTTATTATGATGTGAATCTTCCCGGAGCCTTTAACGAAGATCCCCGCTGGCATGGTTTCAACCGCATAGGTTCCATGCTTTCGCTTTCTCCTTCCCATGTTGATCGATATTTTAAAGCTGCTGAAACTGTGCTTGAAAGGGGTTTTCCTCTTAAAGAACCAGTTTCTACCAAAGGTCGTAGTGAGCCCACTGCTGGCAATCGCTGGTTGCTTTTTCCCGGGATTCATCGTGGTAGTATCCGTGCAACTGCCCCAGGCCTTTATCGCATCCGTGTTCAAGTCAGCGCCCTGCCTTCTTTTAAAGGAAGACTTCCTCATCTTTCGCTTTGGCATCAGGGTTTAAAAAAATCCATAGTTGGTCAGGATGTAATCGCAGCAGAGAATAAACCAACCATTGTTGAGATAGAATCTTTTCTTCCTGAAGGTGGTTTTGATCTTACAAATGAAGTTCCGGGAATGTTGTCCGATGGGCATACTCTTAGCCTTACGGATACGCCTTTTGTAAGCACTAAGGAAATGCAATCCACTCGGCCCCAGAGTTACAAGCTGTTTGATGAACAGGGGCGGTCGATATTTCCATTATTGATTGTGGACTGGGTTGAATGGGAAGGCCCGATTTTATTGGATGCGGATCGTAAAAAACGTGAAGGAATGATCCCTGCAAAAGAAGGCGACATGGCGGAAGCACAAAAGTGTTTAAATTATTTCGCATCCAAAGCTTGGAGGCGACCTGCTAAAGAAGATGAAATCAAGCGCCTGATGAAAGTTATCGCAGATGAAATGGCTGCAGGTGAAAAGTTTCGCTCCGCTTACATGGCTTCCATGGTGGGTGTACTTACTTCCAAAAACTTTTACTATCTTGAAGAAGGTTCTCCCTTAAAGAAACTTCCAAAGGTTAACGATTGGGAACTAGCTTCCCGTCTTTCGTATTTCCTTTGGGGCTCAATCCCCGATGACCATTTGCTAGATGCCGCCCGGTCAGGAAAACTACAACAGCCTGAAGTTTTGAAAACGCAGGTTGCCCGCATGTTGTTGGATCCAAAAATCAAACGCTTCACCGATGCCTTCCCGCAACAATGGTTGCAATTGCATAAAGTGGGTATGTTCCCCCCCGATTCAGAGCTTTATCCCGATTACGACAAATGGCTTGAAAAAAGCTTGGTGATGGAATCGGTTGGTTACTTTAACGAGGTGTTTGATAAAAACCTTTCCCTGCGTGAATTCATTCACTCCGATTGGACCATGATGAATTCCAGGCTTGCACTTCATTACCAAATGCCCCCGTTAAAAAATCCAGAGATGCAGCGAATTGCTCTAAAGCCAGAAGATCATCGTGGTGGATTACTCACCCAAGCTGGTATTCTCATGCTTACGTCTGATGGCACCAGGCACCGACCAGTACATCGTGGCGTCTGGGTTTCAGAAGCTATTTTTGCTAAAACTCCACCGCCCCCACCGCCAAATGTTGAACCGCTGGAACCAACCCCTCTTAATAAACCCAAAGCCACCGTGCGCATGCAATTGCAAGCTCATACTACTCATGCAATATGCGCTTCCTGCCATCAACGGATTGATCCACTTGGATTTGCCTTCGATAATTTCGATGCTATAGGCCGCTGGCGAACCGAAGAAGTTATGAAGTCTGGGCAGGGAACTAATCCCCCTGTGAATGCAAGTGGCACCATGATGGATGGACGCACTTACAATAACTCCCTCGAATTCAAGCAAATTCTCCTGCAGGATATGGATCGCTTTGCCTTGGCCTTTGTCGAACAACTCGCAACCTTTGCACTTCGCAGAGCCATGACCGTTGACGACATCGATCAGATCAAATCAATTGCGTTATCTTCAAAGAAGGATGATTACCAACTTAAATCAGTGATCGAGAATCTTGTGTATTCAGACCTTTTTCAGAAGAGATGATATACCAACAAACCTAGGAAATCTTTTATGAACATTCTTTCACAAAACTGGCTGCTTAGTCGTCGCCATATGCTTCGTGGCTTAGGCGTCACCCTTGCTTTGCCACTCCTAGATTGCATGGTTCCGCTTCGTGCCGCTGATGCCCCCATGAAGGCAAAGCGCAGTGTCTTTATTTATCTTCCAAACGGTGTCAACACTGTTGATTACCAAATACGCGAATCTGGGCCAGATTATAAATTATCGATGCCTTTGCAATCGCTTGAGAAACATCGCTCCAATATCACTCCCTTCAGTGGTATTCATCATCCAAACGGGCTTGGCCATCATCATAATTGCAAATCCATTTGGTTGACAGGTGCCAAGATTGGACCTTCAGAACGCAACACCATTTCAGTGGACCAACTGATGGCTTCGGTAACCGGACCGAAAACGCGCTTCTCATCACTCGAACTCAGTAATCAGGGTGGAAGCCTTTCGATGAATGCTGATGGTATCCAGTTGCCTTCGCAATCCAGCCCTGCGGTCGTGTTCCGAGAACTTTTTGAAGATCCAAAGGGTGGTATTGCTAGTCAACGCAGGGGTTATAAAAGGCGCGGTAGTATTCTTGATGCAATTCTTGATGATGCTAAAAGCCTGGATAATCAATTGGGAAATGAAGACCGAGGCCGTTTGCAGCAGTACCTAGCTTCTGTTCGCGAAGTGGAAATTCGGACCGAGCGCTCTGATAAATGGCTCGACACCGCACGACCTAAGATCGAGCCAGCAACCCAATCTCGCCTTAACCGTGAAATCTCGATGCAGATGCTGGGTGATTATCTCCGCACTATGTATGATCTCATCGTTCTTGCATTTCAAACCGATATGACCAGAGTTGTTACCTTCAACACGGGCGAAGAAGGTCAGGGATTTGCTGTTCCCGAAATAGGTATTAAACAAGATCGCCATTCTCTTTCCCACCATAACGGGAATCCTGATTTGATGAAACAACTTGCGGAAAACGATGCCTTCAACATCAAACAGTTCAGCTATTTTCTTGATCGACTAAGCGAAGTCAAAGATGCCGATGGCCCCTTGCTGGATACCACCATGGCACTTTATGGCAGTGGTATGGCTTATGGTCATAGCCATGGTAATGCCAGTCTTCCCCTTGTTCTTGCAGGTGGTTCCAAGCTTGGCCTTAAGCATGGCAGGCATATTGATTTTAATGCCTCTGCGCAATTCCAAGGCTATGATAAACACCCCGCCATCTACCATAAACCTGTCAACGAGAAAGCGAGGCTTTCCAATCTGCTTCTCACCATGGCACAAAAGATGGATGTTAAAACAGAAAAATTTGCAGACAGCCTTGCGCCCATCTCGGAGATACAGGCATGATGCTTCGTCTTTTATCGATTCTTGTTTTACTTGCTTCCAGCTTAATCTTAACCTTGCCTGCATTAGTTTATGCTCAAGAAAAAAAAGACCCCGTGCTGAAAGCAGGTGAGTTCCCACCATCTGATTCAGGTACTTATATCGCAGGCGAACTTGTTTTTATCGATCCAATAAATCGAAGAGGTGGAATTAGGTTGGATGGAAATCCACCAGGCGACCGTTATCAATCTGGCCCTCTTCATTACTTTGCCATGCTTCCCTTTGGCATGATCTGGTATAACGGCGCTCCCGCAGAGCTTCGTGATATCCCCCTTGGCACCCATATTCATGGATATTTTTTATTGCCACCAGAGGG
>CAMDHK010000329.1 GCA_945897965.1 Candidatus Kuenenia stuttgartensis
ACTTCACATTGTTTCCTTGACTGCATCACGACTTACCCCATAAATTGGAAGTACGCAATCTGTCAAGGAAGCTCGGCTGCGTTTTGATTTGATCTTACACTAACCCGTAGCTTCCTGAACATGCATCGTGAAATCTCTCAATCGGACAAAGCTTTTCAAAGTGAAAGTAGAACTTCACTCTACCTCCTTACAGTCATACTTGGCTTCCTAATCGGGTGGGATATTCTGCCCTGGGTTTCATCACGCATCGAACTATGGACGGGTTTGGCCACCCCTTCTTTTCCCAATGAGGTTCGTGGTTTTCGGATCGCTCTTATTGCTGCAATACTTGGCGGGGCCCGGGTGCTTTATGGCTCGCTTGATTCTCTTCTTCAGGGAAGAATGGGCGCAGACCTTGCACTTGCTATCGCTTGCATTGCTGCGATTTTAATTAGGGAACCCCTCGTTGCTGCAGAAGTTGTATTCATTGGCCTTGTTGGTGAATGTCTGGAAGGTATCACTTTTGATCGAACTCAAAAAGCCCTGCGGGGAATGCTGGAACTTTTTCCGCGCAGATGCTGGCGGCTAGATGCCTCGGGTAATGAAGAACGCATTCTTGTTGGAGATCTTAAAGTTGGAGATACCGTCAGAGTTAAACCTGGCGCTCGCATTCCTGCGGATGGTCTTATCATTGATGGCACCTCCGAAGTAAACACCGCTGCCCTTACAGGTGAAAGTATTCCCCATCTGAAAACTTCGGGTGATACCATTCTTGCAGGCTGCTTGAATGGCTTGGGCGCGCTCACCTTCACGGTTCTTAAAGTTGGTAATGATACCGCTGCAGGCAGAGTTTTCGACCTTACCGTAAAAGCCCTTGCTTCGAAAAATAAAATCGAGCGAACTGCTGATCGACTTGCACGATGGTTCCTTCCTGTTGTTCTTGGCTTGGCTGCAATTACCTTTCTTGCGTTCTTAATCGTAAGTCAGTTGGGTTGGTTTCGTAATCCTGAACTTCCCAAGCCTGGATTTTATACCGCTCTTCGTGCAGCACTTTATCCTGCTCTTTCCATCCTTGTTGTTGCATGCCCCTGCGCACTTATCCTTGCTACTCCTGCAGCAATGATTGCAGCAATGGGCAGGCTTGCAGGCACGGGAATTTTAATCAAAGGTGGAAACTCTCTCGAACAACTTGCGCAAATTAATGCCTTCGCTTTTGATAAAACCGGCACCCTTACTGAGGGCAGATTAGAACTTGGCCAAACTTGGTTTGCAGAGGATGGTTTTAATGCTGATGAGGCCTTACGCTTGGTTGCAAGTGTTGAGCAATCCAGCGAACATCCCTTGGCAAAGCTTCTCGTTCACTCTGCAAAGAGCAAAGGCCTAGCTCTTTCGCAAGCCATTGATTTTAAAGCACTTCCTGGATTTGGGATCGAAGCTTTTATTGATGGTAAAAGCATTCTTGTTGGTACTCCAAGGCTTTTTCTTGAGCGTGGTATTACCATCCCTGATCCAGTAGATGATGCAATCAAGAGTTTTGAAACTACAGGCCAGACTGTAATGGTCGCTTCTATTGATGGAAAAGTTCAAGCGTTGTTTGGGGCCCGCGATCGCATTCGCCCAGAAGCTGCAGGCGTTATTTCCAAACTGCGCGAAATGGGAATCGAACGCATCGCCCTTCTCTCTGGCGATCGACCTATCGTTGCAGATCAAGTTGCAAAATATCTAGGAATTGATGAATGTCATGGCGGCTTGCTTCCCGCAGACAAAGAAAAAATTATCGCAGAGATGTCTTCCACGCATCGGGTTGCAATGGTGGGCGATGGGATTAATGATGCTCCAGCCTTGGCGCGTTCCAATGTGGGCCTTGCAGTGGGTGGCCCTTCTGGGATCGAGGTCGTTGCAGAATCTGGCGATGTGGTTCTTTTAGGTGATCCGCTTCGATCTCTTCCTTTGTTGATAGGGCTTTCTCGGGCAACTTTGCAAACTATTAACCAGAACATTCTTTACTTCGCTTTTGGTGTCAACATTGTTGGGATTGTCATCACAGGCTGGCTTTGGCCTTTGTTTGCACCTACCGATTGGATGGAGCAATCACCACTATTTGCAGTGGTTTATCATCAATTTGGCTCTTTCGCAGTGCTGCTAAACTCCATGAGGCTTTTATGGTATCAACGAGAATCCAATCTTTCAGCTTCTAATTCGTTTGCGAAATTCACTGATAAAGTTGGCGCATTTGTTGATCGTCTGCTTGATATCGATGAGCATTTCGACTTCATCTTCCACAACTGGCAAAAAGTATTTGCAGCCACCTTTGCGACATTGCTTTTGATCTGGCTTTCTTTTGGGTTTACGCAAATCCAATCCAATGAAATCGGGTTGGTGCAACGAATGGGCCGCCTCTTGGATGATCAGTTAGAACCTGGCTTGCACTGGCGTTTACCCATCCCATTCGAAAAAGTCACCCGCATTCAACCTTCCAAAGTACGCACCATCGAAATCGGGTTTCGTACACTTTCTAACGGTAAGGTTACATCAGAGTCGGGCGCATGGAACAGCCGGCATGAAAGCGAAGGGTTTTACCGAGTCCCTGATGAATCCGTTATGATCACAGGCGATGGTAACCTCATGGAAATCCAGGGAAGTATTCGTTACGCAATCACCGATCCTCGTAAGTTCCTTTTCAATTGCAATGATGTCGAAGCAATACTTCGCGCCAATACAGAATCGATTCTACGTGAGTTGGTAGGCTCAAAATCGCTGGGTGCATTGTTGACAGAGGATCGGGGCAAGTTTCAATTTCAAGCCACTAATCTCTTAGAGAATCGCATTGCAAATCTTGATGCTTCAGTCATGGGCATTAGGCTTGAAGGTTTATCACTTCACGATTTGCATCCTCCGCAAGAAGTGGTGCGATCTTATTATGCAGTTACGCAAGCCATGGAAATGCGAGATAGAAAAATCAACGATGCCCTAGGCGCAGTGTTAATCAAACTTGCAGATGAACAAGGCAGGGCACTTTTAAAAGAGAGGCTCGCACAAGCTTTTAAGGATGAGGTTATCGATAAAACTAAAGCTCAGGCTGATGTTACTTTGGCCATTCTTTCTAGTAGAGTTGGCCCTTCTGCCTACGATGATTTTCTTCTTATCACCAGTTCATTGATCGAAGTTTTAGAAGGTAGGAAGCCTGATGAGGTTGCACGCATTACCTTGGAACAACTCAAGGCCCGCAGAGATTCTTGGAAAGCACTCGCTGATTTTAGAAGGTTCTGGAACGCTATTTCTTCTGCTCTTGCTGGCAGGGATAAAATCATTCTCGATTCTGATAAGCCCGTTAAAAGCAACCTTTGGTTGATGCCTTCAGACTTTTTCCGCATGCCCGGCTTTTTTTCTGCTCCTGTGGATAGGCAAAAACCTGCCCCCAAAAGCAATGACGGAGGACTTTCACAATGAAAACTTTTTTAATATCACTCGCCATAATCGTCCTTTTATCCTTATTGCCCCAGTGCATTTTTACTGTTGATCGAGCTGAGTTTGTTTACCTTACTCAATTTGGCAGACACCTCGAAACTTTTGATGGCGCTGATTCTGCGCAAGCAGGATTGCATTTTAAATTGCCCTGGCCCATTCAATCAGTGCTTCGCCTTGATCGCAGAATCCAGTTCTTCGATCTTCCAAGCGTTGAACTTCTCACCCGCGATACCCAACGCAATACCATCGATAAAACTCTTAGCCTCGATGCATATATCTGCTGGCGTATCCGCGATGCTAAGGGTGTTGATACTTTTCTTCGCACCGTAAACACCATTGAAGGCGCTAAAGCTATTTTGGCTCAGCGCATTAATTCAGAACTTGGCGCAGCCATAGGCACCATGGAACTTGATGACCTTGTAAGTACCGAAGAAGGCAAGGTTGAAAAGCAACGCGAGATTCTACGGACCAAGCTTTTGCTTGAACCAGGCAGGGCCAATGGGAAATCTCTTCAAGAATCTGCATCTGCTGATTACGGCATCGAAGTGGTTGATATCAGGCTGCGAAGGGCGAATCATCCGCCTGCGGTTAGGCAGGCTATTTTCGATCGCATTATTAGCGAGCGGGATAAAAAAGCGGCTCAGTACCAAAGCGAGGGAGAACGAAAAGCTGCGGATATACGCAGTGCGGGCGAGAAAAATGTCGCTCAACTTCGTGCCTCTAGCGAAGCAGAATCCATCCGCATGAAAGGCCAGGCAGAAGCTCAATCCGATCGATTGCGATCTCAGGCGCAATCCCGCGATCCCCAGTTTTATACCTTCCTTAAAAAACTGGAAGAGTATCAACGCATCTTGGGTGATAACAAAACAGT
>CAMDHK010000330.1 GCA_945897965.1 Candidatus Kuenenia stuttgartensis
AGCCCATTACAAGGCCAGCATTTATAATCATTACAGTCATTTATGAAAAGGCCATTTGATGCAAAACTACACTTTCCGTATTGCAAACAACCAAGACATTTCCGCAATCAAGGAATTGGTCTTTAAAGTATTACTAGAGTTTGGCTTACAACCTGATCAATCTTCGACGGATGCAGATCTAGACGACATCGAGGCAAATTATTTGAACCATGGTGGGATGTTTTATGTGATTGAAAATGCGGATGGGGCTATCATCGGAACAGGGGGAATTGCTTTAAGTTCATCCAAGGTTTGCGAACTTCGGAAAATGTATCTTACACAATCCGTAAGGGGAATAGGGCTTGGGAAAAAAATGCTCCACCTATTACTTGCAGAGGCTAAGAAGTTGGGATTCCAACAGGTCACTTTGGAAACCGCATCTGTTCTTAAAAATGCAATCATTTTATATCAAGGTGCTGGGTTTCTTCCCTATCAACCTGATCACCTTTCAACCCGATGCGACCAGGCGTTCAAACTCGATCTAAACTAATTTTCAAAGAATCAAAAACATTTGATTGACCCGCCCCTCTAGGCGTGGAGAATGCTTTCAGCCCAATTATTGCGTTCCCTCCCTTTTGGAATGGAGAAAATTTTATGCTACGAAGATTGTTATTTACGGCTCTGGTGTTTGGTGCAGCCTGCCTTCAAACCTCTGCTCAGGAAAAAACACCTGATGTAAAAAAAGAGGTGAAGAAAGAAGAAAAGAAACAAACTGCTCCTGCTCTTGCACCCACCAAGGCCAATGTGCCTTATGGTACCCACGAACGCCAAGTGCTTGATTTCTATCAGGCGAAATCTGATAAACCCACCCCGGTTGTTTTTTATATTCATGGCGGCGGCTGGCAGGGTGGCGATAAAAAAGGTTTTGCCGCAAAGCCCTTCCTCGATGCTGGCATATCTGTTGTTGCAATCAACTACCGGTATGTGAAGCAAGCTGTTGAACTTAAAGTTGAACCGCCTGTAAAGGCTCCGTTGGAAGATGCAGCCCGGGCATTGCAGTTCGTGCGCTCAAAAGCCGCTGAATGGAATCTAGACAAGAAGCGCATTGGCGCAACTGGTGGTTCTGCAGGTGGTTGTTCTTCTCTTTGGCTTGCCTTCCACGAAGACATGGCACAACCTGATAGCGCAGATCCGATTGCGCGCGAATCGACCCGTCTTTATTGTGCAGCGGTTAATGGCGCCCAGACTTCACTTGATCCCAAGGAACTTAAAGAGTGGATGCCTAACTATAGTTATGGCGCACACGCTTTTGGTATGCCTAGCCTTGCTGTAGTGATGGAGAACCGCGAAAAAATCATGAAGTGGATTAACGAATATTCCCCTTATGCATTGGTGAGCAAGAATGATCCACCAATCGGTCTGTACTTTAATAAACAAGACACCCCTCCAGTGGTTGGTACCAATCAGAAAGACCCTACGCACTCCGCTGTGCTGGGAGTGAAGCTTGCAGAAAAGCTGAAAGCTGAAGGTGTGGAAGTGGTTTTGGTACATCAAGACATGCCAAACACAAAGCTGCCTACAAGTGCTGCTTTCTTGATTGAATACTTGAAGAAGTAGAAATCAGCTTGGCAATAGTGATATAAACAGGCGCCTGATCATTTTAAATAGAAGTGATCAGGTGTTTTGTTTTTAGAGCTTGAAACTGAAGCCAGCGAAATCATATCGGCACATCCAATCAAAAAACGCTCACCTTTATCGTTTAAGCTGTAGTTGAATTGGCTTTGACCAACAGAACCAGCAATAGGATGTTCTCTTTATCTTCCCAGTAGAGTGTTGCTTCTGCCCATTGTCCGTGCTAGCCTTATTTTCTGAGATACCTTTAATGCACTTCCTAGGAGAAGAGATATGAATCGATGGCTGTTCGCAAAGGCGTTTGTTACTGGATTGCTGGTCCTACTTTTTATTAATAAGGAGACAGCATCGGCTGCCGATAAAGATAAGGCGCCGGTCGTGCCCCCAGCTAAGGGGAAGTCCGAAACGATTAAGCTTTTCAATGGTAAGGACCTGTCAGGGTGGGAAGGCTTTGAAGATCACTGGTCAGTCAAGGATGGCGTGATTGTCGCCAAGAATACTAAGCCCATCAAATTTAGCACCTACCTGCTGACCAAGGAAAAGTACACCGATTTCCGCCTTGTGTTTTCTGCGAAGCTGGTTGAATCGGAGATGCATTCGGGAGTTTCGTTCTGGGGCGAAATCCGACCTAGCGTAAGCAAGGAACCTGAGAAGGATCGTACTAAGTACACTTACGCAGGCCATTTGGTGATGTTTCCCTCGGGTTGGGGCATGTATGACCTGTTCGGCCGCAATGGCTTGAAGGTAGACGGCGCTCCAGCTAAAAAAGTTGGCAAGCAGCACGAATGGAACGACATGGAGATTTTGGCTCAGGGCAATCGTGTCCGCTTTGCAGTAAACGGTACCGCAGTTGTTGATTGGTTTGATCCCGAACCCAAGCGCATAATGGCTGGCCCGATTGGTTTGCAACTCCACTCGAACACTGTACCACAGGAATTGCACTTCAAAGGGCTTGAGTTGACAACCTTTCCGCAAGAGGATCGGCTGATCAGCGTAAAGCCAGCAACAAAGTAAAGAATGTTAAGCGACAACTTTGGGGGCCATATCTTCGATTGGCCCCTATTTTTTTACCCCACCTTTGCTTTTTGGTTGCTAAGAAACCCCATTAACCCTGATTCCTGCACACAATAAGAATGTTGCAATACAAGGCTCTTGAGCAATTCAAGAAAACAGAATGGGCTTTAGAAATCCGATTGATGATTTAACTTTAAAACTTGAAACCTGCGCCACAGCTTAGGCCTTGCAGTGCTTGCCTTACCGTACTGCGCTGATAATCAGGGCCAAGTTCGCGATGGGTTGAAGAATTGGAACTCAAATCTGAAGTCAGAGTAATCATATGGGCAAAACCCGCCCAAAACCTTTCGCCTTTGTAGCGTAAGCCATAGGTAAATTGGCTTTGACCAACAGAGGCAGCAATAGGCACCATCTCTGATGCATTGATTGGTTGAGTATTGAACACATAGCCAATTGCACCATTAATATGTTCTGTAAACTCATACTCGATACCCGTGTTCAACACCCAGAAATCTTGAAAACCAAGATTAAGATTGTTGTTAATCAGCCCTTGGAAATTCATACCACCCAACACGCTGCTGCCATAGTTTAAGTATCCCGCTTCGACAGCAACCTTCATTTTTTCGGTTGCTTTTGCGCTAACCCCAAAGGAAATACGGCCCGGGGTGGTGAAAGATTCTATGCCAAGGGGCGCAGTGAGGGGATTAACGCCTGGGACAACGTAGGAAGTCTCGCCGAAGTTCATATTGCCATAATAAGTCGAGGAAGCATAACTAGCGCCTAGGCGGAAAATTTCAGTGATTTGATAAAGCACACCTAGTTGAAATCCACCACCCACACCTTGGGTTGTAGGAACATTCAAAACGCCAGGGCCTGCATTCAAATCCATTCCCAGATCTAGGATTTGCAAGGTAGGGCCGCCGCCAACAAATAGTTTGTCCGTTACTTTGTAACCTAAATTAGCGTAAATCGACTGGGTGCTGAAAGAGAAGGAATTAAACATAGGGTTCGTAAGATCTGGAAAATTATACCGGTTGGCAAACTTGGTGTTATAACCTCCAGTCTCATACGCTAAACCTAAACCAAAATGTTCACTTAACGGAATTACTGTACCTAGGTTATAGGAGAGTGCATAATTTACATCAGAGTTGCCTGTATCTTTAATATCGGACCACTGATTGTTGATGAAAACTGAATTTATCTTGGAATCGAATTTGGCATATGCTTGGGTTGCAGCAGATGCGGGCTGTCTGATGTGGGCTAAACCGGTATCACCGATCGAGGTTTCAGTTCCGCCACGGGCGTCAGCCTGGTAACTATGGCCGATTTCAGAGATGCCTGTTAATTGCGCGCGAGCAGACGAAATATTCCCAAACAGCAAAACTCCAATCAAGACGCCGTAGGGCAGCCATGATAATCTTGAGAAGTTAATTAATTTGAGCATTACAAAACACATTTTAAAAACCCTAATAAACGACCTAACCCGATTTAAAATAATAATCGGTAATTTCAACCATAGTACTTGATTAATAATTGGGGGTTTAAATTCTTGCTGCTAAGCTGGAACCAAAATGAATGCAGATTAACATGAGAACATAAGCTTTAGACGATTCTGTGTAACTTGGTGGCACAGTCAATTG
>CAMDHK010000331.1 GCA_945897965.1 Candidatus Kuenenia stuttgartensis
TACGCAGGCAAAATCATAATCCCTTGAAAGTTCTTACCAGTGGCCCCGAACAACGCGCACCTAGGCCCTTCGAAGCCAATGGTAAAATCCGCAAACAAGAACGCAAACGCTGGTGGATGGATTACAAAGCACAACCCTTCTGCGTATTCGGCCATTACTGGCGCACCATGGTGCCCGGCCTGCCCACAGGCAACCAGCTTTTTGAAGATCACATGGCGGAACAAGCACTTGGGCCAGGCTTTTCAATGTGCATCGATTATTCGGTAGGTGGGCGCTGGCGCGAACGAACGAATCCAGACTTCCAGGGAAAATATGTCACCCGCCTTGCTGCACTGCGTTGGCCAGAAAAACTTCTTCTCTACGAAGATGGCTCTTCCTTCCAAGTAGGCAACATCCAAGTCTAGGCGATTATTTCGTCAACCACTCTGCCATGCACATCGGTCAGGCGGAAGTCGCGCCCTGCATGTTTGAAGGTAAGCATTTCATGATCAAGGCCCATCAAATGAAGAATGGTGGCATGCATATCATGAATATGAACCTTGCCCTTTTCCGCAAAGAACCCGTAATCATCCGTTGCACCATGCGAGTAACCACCCTTAACTCCGCCGCCCGCAAGCCACATGGTGAAACCCTCGGGGTTGTGATCCCTGCCATCTCCACTGCCTTGGGCAGTAGGAGTTCTACCAAATTCCCCGCCCCACCAAACAAGAGTATCTTCTAGCAAGCCCCGTTGCTTAAGATCATAAAGAAGCGCAGCGATGGGCCGATCAACTTCAAGGGCGTTTTTAGTGTGCCCTTTTTTCAAATCGCCATGCTGATCCCATTGCACAAACGCATCACTATGAGAAACCTGAACATAGCGAACGCCCCGCTCTAAGAACCTGCGAGCCATAAGGCACTGCCTGCCAAAATTCTCGGTGATGGGATCGTTAAGGCCATAAAGAGCGCGAGTAGCTTCAGATTCCTGTGAAAGATCTTCAACCTTGGGCATTTCATTTTGCATACGGAAGGCTAACTCAAAAGAGGCAATTCTTCCTTCGAGGGCCTGATCTGGCCCGGTGGTATCCATGAACTCGCGATTGGATTTTTGCAATGCATTCAATTGTAACTGCTGCAATTGGGAAGAGACTTTATCATTGTTGATGAATGCAACTCGGGCATTCTTGGAAGAAACCGAAGCATTGCCCAAAGGGGTACCCTGATAGGCTGCGGGCAAAAAGGCAGAGCCCCAATTGGTAACGCCACCATGCGCCAAGGTTGGGCAAATAGTAATAAAACCAGGCAGCGAAGAATTCTCAGAACCAAGCCCGTAAGTAACCCATGAACCAATGGAAGGGCGCACGAAATTATCACTGCCCGTATGTAACTTTAAGAGTGCCCCGCCATGCGCTGCGTTGGTACCATGAAGCCCATGTAGAAAACAGATATCATCCACATGCCTTGCAACATTGGGAAAAAGCTCGCTAACCATATGGCCGCACTGCCCATGAGGGCTGAACTTCCAAGGGGATTTAAGAAGGTTGCCAGTGGGTGCGAACTGGACTTTAGGTTTATCGTAGGGGAATGGTTTGCCATGATCGCGATCGAGCATGGTTTTCTGTTCAAAGGTATCCACATGAGAGGGGCCGCCCTTCATGAAGAGAAAAATCATGCGCTTAGCTTTGGGGGTGAAATGGGGAGGCTTGGCAGCAAGCGGGTCGATAACAGCAGCTTTGGATTGATCTGCGAGCAAGCCAGCAAGGGCAATAGAGCCAAAGCCGACTGCAGATTGTTTAAGTGCTTCTCTTCGATTGGGGTAGTACATTTTAGCTTCCGTATTTAACGAAGGGTGACAAATTCGTTGGAAGAAACAAGTATCTGTGCCAAAGCAGCCATTGCTTTGACTGGGTTATTTTCAGAAAGCTTAAGAGCCTGAAGAAGAAAATCTTTCGCCCTGTTTGCTTCATCAAGGGTTGGGGTTCTCCCCAGAATATTCTCGTAGAGATACACGACTTGCGCTTCAGGTGTGGGGGATTTCTGAATAGCTTTTTGTGCCAGCAACTCTGCTGTATCAAGTACTAGTTTAGAATTAAGAAAGAATAAAGCTTGGGGTGCAATGGTGGTGTTGGCACGGTCGCCATTAGGAACAGCGGCATCAGTGCTATCGAAAAGAGAAAAGACGACAAAAAGATTATTGCGCACCACGGGGAGATAAAGACTGCGCCTGTTAGAGTCGTACTTGGTCATATCCTTAGAGGTATGATCAAAAAAGAATGCCCTGTTTTTAACCTGAAGAAGCGAGCCGCCTATGGTTTTATCTAACTGCCCAGAAACCTGAAGAAGGGAATCGCGGAGCACCTCGCCCTCTAGGCGCTTAGGAACAAAACGCCAGTATAGGCTGCAGGAAGAATCTTTTTCATCACTTGCAGGAATCAAGGTGGAAGCTTGTTTGTAAGTATTAGAAAAAATAATGGTCTTGTGAAGATCTTTAATAGACCAATCTGATTGGACGAACTGGTTTGCAAGCCAGTCGAGAAGTTCTGGATGGGTGGGATTGGTGCCAAGCAATCCAAAGTTATCAGGCGTGGGAACAATACCCCTGCCGAAATGCCAGCGCCAAACACGGTTGACCATCACTCGTGAAGTCAGGGGGTTCGAAGGAGAAGCTATCCAGTTTGCAAGTTCGAGCCTACCGCTAGATTTCTCAGGAAACGCAGGAGCATTGGCTTTAGCCAAAACAACCGGAACTGCCCTCGGCATTACTTTGCCTAGTCTATCGGTATTGCCCCGGATATGGATAGCAACATCGGTTACTTTTCCTTCCGTAACGCCCATTGCACTGGGAAGCTCGGGGGCAGCTTTTTCTAAAGCTGCAGTTGCATCTTTCAACTTCTTAAGTGAGGCTTTGGGCTCATCTTTAAGCAGTGCTTCGATTTCCTTAGGTGTGGCTTTTTTCTCTGCAACAAGCTTTTTCTCTGCAACCAACTCCTTGCGCTGTTCTTCTAAAAAATCATCCGCCTTCTTCTTTGATTCTGCAACCTTGGCGGTATGCTCCTTCAATTGCGCTGTTTCTTTTTCGTTGGCTAGCGGGTTCTCATTCCACTTTGCAATCGTCACCAAGCTTTCCATTGTTTTGGTGCTTTTAAATACCCCCGCAAGCGAATAATAATCGGCTGTAAGAATCGGATCGAACTTATGATCATGGCACCTTGCGCATCCGAGAGTCAGGCCGAGGAAGGTTTTTCCCATGGTATCGATTTGTTCATCGATGATGTCCATTTCCATTTTTTGCTTATCAACTTCCGCAAGCACCTTAGGCCCAAGGGTAAGGTATCCTGTCGCAATCAAGTGAGCATGTTTTTCGGAATCTGATTTGAAGGGAAGCAAATCGCCTGCAATCTGCTCGCTGATAAACTGGTTGTAGGGAACATTTTTATTAAAAGATTCGACAACATAATCACGGTAGCGCCAAGCGTTTCCATGCGCAACATTTTCATCTAAACCGTTGGAATCTGAATAGCGTGCGACATCAAGCCAATGACGACCCCAGCGTTCGCCATAAGCAGGCGATGCCAAATAACGGTTGACCATGTTCTCATAGGCATTCACAGAATCATCTGCAAGGTAAATAGCACTTTCAGAAAGTGTGGGGGGCAAGCCGGTCAAATCAAAAGAAACCCGCCGGATCAGGGTGCGCTTATCCGCCTGCTTCGAAGGTGCAATCCCTGCTGTTTCCAACTTTGAAAGAATGAAGGCATCAATGGGATTACGAACCCACGCACTATTTTTGACCTTGGGAACGCTATATTGTTTAATCGGTTGGAAAGACCAATGCTCTGCGGTACCTCTGACAATTTTATTCGATTTAGGATAGATAGCGCCCTGCTTAATCCAAAGTTCAAGGTCACTGATTTCTCTAGCAGAAAGGGGGCCATCGGGGGGCATCTTGTAATCACCCTGCCTGCGTACCACTTTCAACAAAAGCGATTCTGCAGGCGCATTGGGAACCACTGCAGCACCGCGTTTGCCACCCTTGATGGCGCCCTCGTAGGAATCAAGCCTTAAACTACTACGGGAAGTTTCCGGTCCATGGCATTTGACACAACGCTCTACAAGAAGCGGACGTACCTTTTTTTCAAAGTGATCTTCAGGGGTTTGAGCCCAAGTCGCGCCCTGCAACAAGTAAATACCTAAGAGCAAAAATGTGAATCTTGACATAATGGAACAATCTCATGATTCAATTGGAATGTCCTTTCAGTATGACAAATTAAGGCG
>CAMDHK010000332.1 GCA_945897965.1 Candidatus Kuenenia stuttgartensis
ACCCTTGATATGTGTCATTCTGAGATACGAAATATTCATGATAAGGCCCGAAATCATGGCGATCTAACCCGCCCCCTCTGGCCCATGATCGTCCTTAAAACTCCAAAGGGCTGGACTTGCCCGGATTCTTTCGACGGGAAACAACTCGAAGGCACCTTTAGATCACATCAAGTCCCGCTTGCAAAAACCCGCGAAAACCCCGCACAACTTGCTGCTCTTGAAGCTTGGCTAAAAAGCTACAAGCCCAACGATCTCTTCGATGAAAATGGGCATCCGATTGCCCTCATCTCTGATCTCGCACCCGTGGGCAATTTGCGCATGAGCGCCAACCCTCATGCCAATGGCGGAGCGCTTCTTCGTGATCTTATTCTTCCCGACTTTAGGGAATACGCAGTCGAAGTACAGAAACCAGGATTCTTACTCGCTGAATCCACCCGGGTGCAAGGGTCTTTCCTGCGGGATGTCATGAGCCTTAACGCTCAGGCACATAACTTCCGGATTTTCAGCCCCGATGAAACCAACTCCAATCGCTGGAACGATATTTTTGAAGTCACGAATCGTGCTTGGATGGAACCGATCCTACCCACCGATGATTCACTTCATCCTGAAGGCAGAGTGATGGAAATCCTCTCCGAACATTTATGCCAAGGTTGGCTCGAAGGCTATCTTCTAACAGGTAGGCATGGCTTCTTCTCCTGCTACGAAGCCTTCATTCATATCATCGATTCCATGTTTAATCAGTATGCAAAATGGCTTAAAGTCTCACGCGCCATCCCATGGCGCATGCCCATCGCATCCCTCAACTATCTTCTTAGCTCCCATGTATGGAGGCAGGATCATAACGGCTTCAGCCATCAAGACCCGGGCTTCATCGATCATGTGGTTAACAAAAAAGCAGAGATCATCCGGGTTTATCTGCCACCCGATGCCAACACTCTTCTTAGCGTGACCGACCATTGCTTACGCAGCAAAGATTACATCAATGTTGTTGTTGCAGGAAAGCAACCCGCTCCTCAATGGCTCGACATGGATTCTGCGATCAAGCATTGCAGCATGGGCATTGGTATCTGGGATTGGGCCAGTAATGACCGTGGCTCCGAACCCGATGTGGTGATAGCATGTTGTGGCGATGTCCCTACCCTTGAAACCCTCGCAGCGGTTGACCTGTTGCGCACCGTTGCGCCAATGCTTAAAATCCGTGTCGTTAATGTTATTGATCTGATGAAACTGCAATCGCCTTCCGAACACCCACATGGTATGCCCGATCGCGATTTCGATTTTCTCTTCACCACATCAAAGCCCGTGATCTTTGCCTATCATGGCTACCCATGGCTTATTCACAGACTCACATACAAACGGAACAACCACGAGAACTTCCATGTTCATGGCTACCGAGAAGAAGGCACCACCACTACACCTTTCGATATGACTGTTCTCAACAAACTTGATCGCTTTCACCTAGTAGAAGCAGTGGTAGATAGGGTTGAATGCCTTTCCAACCAAGCTGCCTACATCAAGCAGGATTTGCAAAACAAACTGATTGATCATGCAAATTACATTCGCAAGAACGGGGATGATATGCCTGCAATCAGAGATTGGAAATGGCCAGGCTGGAAACCCAAAGATCGCGAGACACCCTCGTGATCGCCCTGATTCTTAACTCTGGCTCTAGCAGCCTGAAGTTTCATCTAGCTAATCTAAAGAGCAAAATAATCATTGCCCATGGATTAGCAGATTGGGCGGGCGGGCATTGTAAGTATAAACTTCATTCCCAAAGTGTTAATGTCGAATCAACGCTATCAGTCTCAGACCCAGCGTCTTGCTTCCATCACATTCTTAATGATTTACAATCTCGTTTCCAAACCGAAATGATTCAACTTACGGTGATAGGGCACCGAGTCGTTCATGGGGGCAACCTCTCTAAGGCAACCCTCCTTAACACCAACACTCTTGAAGAAATCACCTACGCCAGTACTTTTGCTCCGCTGCACAATCCACCTGCAATTAAGCTTATCCATGAAGCTATCTCTCTATTGCCTAACATAAAACAAGTCGCATGCTTCGATACTGCGTTTCATTCTACGATGCCTGAAAAATCTTATACCTATCCTATTCCCTACGCATGGACTGCTGATTTTAAATTACGAAGGTTTGGCTTTCATGGATTGAACTACGCTTGGTGCTGCACGAAGGCAGCACAGTTACTGACGCCGGAAAAGAGCAAACTGGTGATCTGCCATCTGGGCCATGGCGCTTCCGCTTGCGCAGTCAGCGACGGGAAATCAGTTTATACCACCATGGGCCTAACGCCCTTGGAAGGCCTGATGATGGGAACACGAAGCGGAACCATCGACGCAGGAATCATCTTTCATCTGGCACGCACGCAAAAACTTTCAATAGAAGAAATCGAGAAAGCTTTATTGAAAGGCTCGGGCTTACTAGGGGTTTCAGGCAAAAGCGCAGACATGCGAGAGGTAATTACACTAGCACAAGCAGGCGATGACCGGGCTAATCTTGCAATCGAAATATACTGCCTTCGGGTGCAACAAGCGATAGGGGCCCTAAGCACCACCATGGGCGGGGTAGATGCAGTTATATTTACCGCAGGGGTAGGCGAAAATGCGGCTCTCATTCGAGAGAAGGTTATTGCACCATTAGGTTTTCTAGGACTAGAAATCGATACTGCATTAAACAAGGCGTGCCAACCAGACTGCGATATTTCGAAACATAACTCAAAAACCAGAGTCTTAGTATTAACAGCGCGGGAAGAATTGCAAATGCTGCATGAAATTGAATCGCTCTTAAACCAATAATTATTATTAACCCATCTTCTAGAATTGATTTATATAAAACCATTATTTAATTGGGATGACTTTTTCTTTGGCGGGAGATGGTTCATCTTCATCCATGGGCGGGCGGGGTCTGCCCACACCTTGACCGCCTGGCTTGGAACAACCCTGCACAAGAACCAATACCAACAATAAAAGACAAAGATTTTTGATCATCGTGCACCTTAAAAAGTGTGTACTTAAACATTACTTCAACAAATCATCTGCCAACCCAAATCACCAAGTCTGTATATTTCCACTAAGAACTTCCCAACTTAAGAAACAAATCAACCGCATAATTATCTATTTTAACAGCATCTTTCCCAAACTCTCTACCCATATAAATAATTAAATTCGGATGAATAAATGGGGCGAATATGCCGATTATTACATCTGTAATGATTATCATGGCATTAAATGTTGTTTTTTAAAATATGGCATTCCTTCAATTAAACTTGGTACGAATTCTTCAAATCCTTTTAATCACAGGATTAATTGAAACTATTATTTTGGGAACATGCAACGCAGAAGAAGTTGCGCCAACGGTTGAAGAACCAATTTTAACTACAGGAACACTGGTTCCACCAGTTTCACTTTTAGAACGATTTCAATCAGTACCGATTCAAACACCGCCTGTGGGACCAAGGCCAAGCCAGCACGCAGAGCCCAAAGAAACGCTGGTTCAGCAAGTTTCACTGTTAGAACGATTTCAAGAAGGACCGATTCAAACACCACCTGAGGGGCCAAGGCCAAGCCAGTACGCAGAGCCCATGGTTTTTCCTCCCATTATGGGTTCAAAAGGCAAATACCCCTATGTACAAATGGGTGGCGTTTTTCAGGTAAACTCCGTTTTCTATTCACAGACCCAAAGTAATCGCAATACACAAATAAATACTGATAACACCTCGGGTGATCAACCTGATGGCACTGGCATCCGCAGGGCAAGATTAACTGCATTTGGTTCTGTTGCTGAGAATGTTGATTATCGCTTTCAATTTGATCTAGGCGGATTTGGCAGACCGACTGTAACCGATGTTTACATGGATATACTCGAAGTTCCATATTTAGGCCATGTGCGTATTGGTCACTTCAAGCAACCTTTCAGCTTGGAAGAATTAACCAGCTTTCGATTCAACCCTTTTCTTGATCGTTCGAGTTTGTTTGTGTTCCATCCCTTTCGCAGAACAGGTGTTGGTTTCTTTGATTGGTCCGAAGATAAAAAAACAACTTGGTATGTGAGTGGGTTCCGGGGTTTCAATGATTTTTATGGGAATGATCTTACCGATGTTGGCGGATACGGGTTTGCAGCGCGTGGCACCCATTGCCTGTATTACGAAAATGAAGGTAAGGATTTATTGCATTTTGGTGCGATCTATTCCATTTTAGGGCCTTCTAACGGAGGT
>CAMDHK010000333.1 GCA_945897965.1 Candidatus Kuenenia stuttgartensis
GAGTTTTTTGACAATGGTAAAGTCGGCCAATCGGGAGAAGACTGGTACAAGTTTGTCTATAAGGGAACCGAGCAGCGGTTATTAACCGCACAGTTAGGCATGCCTAATCCATTGATCGCACATAGAATTCGTTGTTATCAGATTAATAAGGATGCAAAGAAAACATCAGAGGCGCCTGGGTCTTTGGTGATGTTGGAATATCGTGAAGGGGCGGATGCAAATGAACGCACCCATCAACAAGAGGAATCGCATCGTGCAAATATTTGCAGGACACTTAAGCCTGGCGAAGTTTATTATTTTCGTGTTGAGGCTAATTCGCCTGGATACCAGTTGCAAATTCGTTTGCTTAAGGCTGGCCCCTATGAGGATCCACGATTGGCAATCCGCCAGGGGATGTACACACAAATTGGGCAAGTTGATGCATGGTTGACAAATCGGCCAAGGGGCGCAAGCGTTGAACGCCGTATTCGCGATACGGGTAATCTGCTTGGTACAAACTGCATGAGTTGTCATACGCAATCGGGAGTTTGGGGCCCCGCAGTTCCCCTTTTAAATGGCTATAAACTTGAAAATGTTCAGAACTTTTGGCACCTTCGCAATGTCATGTATGAATGCCTGCGCCCCACTAATGAATTAAAAGATGCAGCAAACAATACAAGCCTTGCGCCACTTGATCTTGGTGATGGACCAGCCGGTACCCGGGCTGCGGGCTTTAATATTGTTCATTTAGAGCGTATTTTGCAACCTTTGAAATTGCACTCTGCAATGCAATTGCGCACAACCAACTTTGTACTTCAAACGGGGGAACCCGGGGGCATCAATGCAGCAGGGCCCGGCTCTAATGTTGGGCAGGTGATCGTTTATGTTTTCTCTTCTGAAATTCTTCAAGCAGCTTGGCAAAAACATTCGAAGCCTGAATACTTCCGTGCTCTCGAGGATAAAGCCCGTAAGGTGCTCGCTGTGCAACCCAAATTCACCGATGACGCTGCGCTTAGGCTAGATTATTTTCATCGAATATTTCCTATTGGCAAATATGAACAAGAACTTCGCAAGGCAACCGAACTCGATAAGAAGCCTGTAAACGCAATGGCGGTGGCACAATTTATCGCAGATGTAAAAAAAGTAATTTCAGAAGATGAAGCTCGATTGGTTCGCATCCAGAATGAAGATGGCTCTTGGGGATTTGATCCCGATGGAAAAGTTGTTGCCAAAAAAGGAAAAAATGCAGAGTCTTCTGATCCTGCACCAACTGCCCTGGCTATCATGGGGCTGACCAGTGCAGGGCGGGGTAAAGATGATCCCGTGGTGGCTAAAGCTGTGAAGGCTCTTTTAGCAATGCAAGATCCATCTGGCCGTTGGAATCGTGCTGCTCAAACTGGATTTGTAACATCGGCATACGCTCTTCATGCGTTGTCTCGGATTTATCCTGCGAGCAAAGATGGTGATGAAGATGTTGCGATTAAAAATAACTCGCTGCCTGCGATTGTAAAACAAACCAGACACGCTGCTCTGCATGGGAATGAAAAAGATCTTGGACAATTGGTTGAAGCAGCCAAGCATACCAATGCTGGTGTGCGTTATTGGGCCATGATTGGCTTTGGATCTCTTCATCATGAAGGGGCATTAAACGCTTTAAAATCAGGCTTATCAGACCCAGTGCGAATGGTTCGCGATGCAGCGGTCTGGGGTTTTAGGCAGACTCTTCTCGATGATAAAGGTTGGGATTTGGTTTATGAAATCGCATCTTCGGGGGATGACTATGCACGAGAATCAATGATGCAAGTTCTCAATATGCGTGCTGATGCTGTTCTTTCAGGCTCTAAGGTAGATTGGGAAAAATTGGGCAAGCTTTTTGATCACGCATTTACTCAAGATTCACACCCAGCAGTGCGGGCTTGGGCTGTTAAGGCCGCCTGGCAGTGGTGGGTTTGGAACCCGCCAATACGAAATGCAATCAATGCATCTTGGGCACGCATGTTGGAAACAGCAGAGCCCAATTCTTTGGTGGAGTACAGTAATCGCTACTCAAGCCATGCATTGTTTATTGCAAACGGGCATAGGGCAAATGCTTCTCGGTCACATCAGTATAAGGAGTTGGCTAGTCTCATTACGATGCTTAATGATCGGCTTGAAAATGCTGACCCAGAAATTCGCAAACGATTGGTCCGAAGATTAGTTGGTATTTCGGGAACCTTTTATACCTATTCTGGTGGTGATGGTGGCCCGGGGCAAATGGGATACGCAACGCCTGGTGCAGGGCAGTTATTTGGGAATGCAATGTTATCGTATTTGGAAACCAACAAGGAAGAAAAAGATCTCGACATGATTCGTATTGGCTTGGAAGCAGCGACTGGCATTCCCAATCGTGAGCTGGGTGATTTCGTGGTCAATTACTCGTTGAAAGGCCCTGAGCCATTAAGGGAACAAGCTTCAAAAGCAATCACGGATCCACGATTAGTAAAGTTGGCAGCAGTCCCTGAATTGGTTGAACCTCAGATAGCTCAGATTATGCGAGGCGCATTAGAGCCACCCCGAAGGACTCAGATTTCCGAGCCTATACTTCGGCTTTGGGCCAAGGTTAATTGGGTGATTCCAACAACGGAAGAGCAGCAGCGGAACTTTTTTAACCTGATCATTCCGAAATTTGAAAACTATCAATCACGTGAAGCAATTGCAGCAATTACTGACCCCGCTAAGAAAGCAGAAGCAGAAAAAACATTCGCTGCGAATTGGTACCTTGCAGAAGGGCTTGGCGAGGTACTTGCTACAAATCCAGATTTGCAACAGGATCTTGTGTTCCGAAGTTACTTCCCTTCGAAAACATTTAATCCGCTCGAAGCCCATCTTTGGGTTCGAAGTATCTCGTGGATTTTATCTCATAAAGGCATGGCTGCAACAAAAGTTAAACCTGATGCCAAGCCTGATGCTGCAGATCAAAATTTGACTATCAAGGATCGTGCCTTGCAACTTTATTTGGATCAACTTGGGCCTAATGCAGATCCTGCAACCCATGCCTTGGCAGTCAAGATGGCCAATCAAACAGCATTGCGCCGTAACCCTGAAGTGCTGAATGCTTTAACCAAGGTTGTGGAATTTGAAAAGGTCGGAGAACTTAAAAAGATCGCAGAAAATGTATTGAAGCAGGGGACTGAAAAGTTCTTGCCTGAATTGATGGATGCATTACGAAAGGAAAAAGATCCTTCGGTTTCATTGGCCTCTGATGGAACCCCTCAGCCGACCAAAGCGCAGCTTGATGATGTTGTTTATTTTCGTGATTATGTCATGCCCGAACTGGTTAGGCAGAAGCGTGAAGATTCCAAAAGTTGTCTGGCTTGCCATGCGGTTCCAGGTAAGGTGCCTTCGCTTACACTTCAGCCTGCGGATGAGTTTGGTTATATTTCAACATCAAATTTATTGGCTAATTATCGCCTTATGCAAATGCGTGTGGACTTGTCGAATCTGCCTAAGAGTAAAGTACTTCGCAAGCCATTGAATGTTGAAGATGCGCAGGAAGATGGGCATCAGGGAGGTAGGCGTTATACCCCAACCGATGAGGGGTATCTGCTGTTGAAGCGCTGGGTAGATAATCAGCCCGTGGTGCAAAAAAGGAAAGAGTAGTTGAATGACTTTACTTGGTAACCTGGTCTTGTTTGAGGGTTACATTGCGCTTTTTTAGAGTCTCTTCCAAAACAGATTTCTGTGTTTTAGCGGGATCGATTAATGCGGTTATCAAGCCATCTTTAAAGCTACAAGTTGCTTGTTCTACGCCATCAACGCCTGCAACGATATTGTAGGCTGCAAAACTGCAAGCCTTGCAATCGAGGCCAACCACACCAATTTCAATTCGAACTAGCTTATCTTTCGCCACAGTGGATAGGGGCTTGATACCAAAGGTACTATTGCTTGAGGTACGAAGTTTGTTATCAAGGTTGGTGATGATCTGCTCAGGTTTTGCTTTTGGGAACAACTTATCAGCATCGAAAACAAATACGCCTTCTGCATGTTTGAAATCGACTGACTCTAGTTTGATGTCGGTCCATTCATCGGTAATTTTCCGGAGGTCTTTTTCTCGGTCGGGAGAGAAAACTCCGAACAGGCGCACCTTGGTTTTTGTTTCGTCCGCATGAACATTCAGTGCTACGAGTAAGAAACCCATTGCCATAGCGGTCTTAATGAATGCATTTGAAATAGTCAT
>CAMDHK010000334.1 GCA_945897965.1 Candidatus Kuenenia stuttgartensis
CTGCTGATCTTTTCCTCGGGCTTAAGGGAAAGAACATTAGCCACCGAACGACCTTGAGAAGTACGGTTCGCCTGGGGCAATTGATAAACCATCAGCCAGTGAAGCTGGCCAAAACTTGTAAAGCAAAGCAGATGATCCTTCGTATCTGCAACGAAGAATTGATCAATAAAATCATCATCCTTGGTACTGCCACCACTAACACCACGCCCACCACGATGCTGGGTGCGGTACGTGGAAACAGGCAGCCTTTTAATATAGCCCTGATGGCTAAGCGTAATGGCACATGCTTCGTTAACAATAAGATCAAGGTAATTCACATCACCAATTTCGCCGGTGATCTCGGTTCTGCGTGGGTTTGCATACTTGGCTTTAAGCTCGATAAGTTCTCTGCGAACTTCAAGGCTGATGTTCTTCTCATCAGAAATCAAGACCTCGTAAGTGATGATCTTGCCACGAAGATCATTGTACTCGCGCAGAATTTCATCGCTTTCAAGAGCAGCAAGCTGACCCAATTGCATACGCACCACAGCCTCGGCTTGCGCTTCGGTCATACGGTATTCAGCAAGTGCGCCCAACTCTTTTTGCAAATCAGCAAAGTTGGCACTACCCAACGCCCGCGCAAGCACTGATGCTGCAACAGAATGATTTTGCAATGCGATCTTCGCTTCGTTCCTGCTAGGGGAAGTTCTGCAGATGCGGATAATTTCATCCAGCGATGAAATCGCAATCAGCTGACCTTCAAGCACATGGGTCCTGCGTTTGGCTTCACGCAATAAAAACAGAGTTTTTCTACGGATAACCTGGGCTCGGTGCCTAAGGAAGCATTCGATCATCGCCTTGATGCTAAGGGTGCGCGGCCTGCCATCAACAAGCGCCAGAAGAATGATACTGACGGTTTTTTCGAGAGGCGAAAACTGATAAAGCTGAGCCAGAATAAGGTTTGGATCTGCGCCACGCTTGATTTCTATCACTAAGCGAACAGGGTCGCCCATGCGCACGCTGCTCTCATCGCGGATACCCGAAATGCCCGTAATTTTTTCGTTGCGAACCAGATCAGCAATAGCCTCTGCCAAGCGATTTCGGGTTTGCTGGTAAGGAATCTCCTTGATAATGATCTGGGATTTATTGCCTTCTTCAACGATGACGGCCCTGGCACGAAGGGTAACTTTACCCCTGCCTGTCATGTAGCCTTCAACAATACCCTGCCTGCCACAGATAATCCCACCTGTAGGAAAATCGGGCCCAGGAAGAACTTCCATAATCTCGGGAATTGAAACATCAGGGTTATCCAGAATCATTACCCCAGCATCACAAATCTCACCTAAGTTCTGCGGCGGTATATCGGTCGCCATACCCACAGCAATACCATCAGAACCATTTACCAATAGGTTGGGAAATCTACTGGGGAGAACCAATGGCTCGCGATATTTACCATCGTAATTATCCGTGAAGTCAACCGTATCACGCTCGAGATCATCCATCAACTCTGCAGCGATGGGCGTTAATCTGGCTTCGGTATAACGCATCGCAGCGGGGGGAAGCCCTGCAAGCGAGCCAAAGTTACCCTGAGAATGAACCAAACGATGGCGCATATTCCAATCTTGCGCCATGCGAACCAAGGTGGGGTAAATAACCGCTTCACCGTGTGGATGGTAGCGCTTCATGGTTTCGCCCACGATACCAGCGCACTTACTTGTAGAAGAATTGGGCCCAAGGCCGAGATCATGCATTGCAACAAGAATACGCCTTTGCGACGGTTTCAAACCATCGCGAGCATCGGGCAAAGCCCTACTGACAATAACGCTCATGGCGTAAGTCAGGTAGCTTTCCTTCATCTCATCTGCAATATTCAAAGGCATTGCAGAGGGCAGTTCTGGAACCAAAGCGGCGTCATCGGGCGGAAGAGTGTTGTCCGGCAAAATTGCACCTTTTTCCAATCAAATCTTACTGAAAAAGACAAGCTTAAAGCCATCGCTTTTAAGTCAGGCCCCATGTTAATTATTTTACGGAAAATTGTAGGTTTTACCACTAATTTCATGGGGTTATTTTTACATCTTTTTGGGCGATTTTTTTTGCCCCCAGCCCTTTGCTATGGTACCATGGTTACTGTTCTAGTTTTAACGCTAGAAATGTTGCTTTTTAGAGAGCTTTTTTTCTTCTGGAGGTGTTCCGTGCATCGCTTACTAGGTTTGTTTCTTGCAGTTAACGTTTTCTTCGTCGCTTCGTTTGCCCAAGCCCAGGCTACCAAGGCAACTCCCAAAGCCCAAGCCACTATTAAATCCCTTGAAAAGAAAATCACCGTCGACTTCAAAGACACCAAGCTTGGCGACATTATTGACGAACTCAAAGATCAAGTTAAAGGTGTTCAAATTCGCATGGATGGCAAAGGTGGCGTTTCAGGCAACCGAAAGCTCACCTTCACAGGTAAAGATGTAACTGTGAAAGAAGTCCTCGAAGGGCTCCTCAAGAAAGAAGGCCTTTGCTACGGAATCACCTCCAACGAAAAAGATGCCTATGATGGCTCCATCTACATTCGGGTGGGCACTGAGTTTGGCAACTTGATCAATAAAAAGTAATGTTGTTTAACGAAAGATCCCGGTAACTTAAACTTGCCGGGATTTTTTTATGCCCTCTTTTAACTTCCCAAACCCCTCTCTTGCAGACCCCGATGGCCTTCTCGCAGTCGGCGGCAACCTTGAGCCAGAAACACTTCTTTCCGCCTATCAACAAGGCATCTTCCCTTGGTTCGATGAAGATACCCCAATCTTATGGTGGTGCCCAGATCCCAGAGCCATTCTTGAATTCGACAACCTTTATATCAGCAAAAGATTAGCCCGCACTATCCGTACCAACAAATTCCAAGTCACCTTCAATCAAGATTTTGACGCGGTTGTTCAAGGCTGCACTTACCGACCCGAAGAGGGAACCTGGATCACTCCTGAAGTTGCCAACGCCTATGGCGAATTTCATCGTAGGGGACATGCCCACAGTGTAGAGGTTTGGCAGCAAGGGGTTTTAGTTGGTGGCTTATATGGAGTTGCAATAGGCGGTTTGTTTGCAGGCGAATCCATGTTCTCCACTGTTTCAGATGCCTCGAAAATTGCACTGGTTGCTTTGGTAAGCAGGCTTAAGGAAAAAGGCTATCAACTCTTCGATCTTCAAATCATCAATGAACACACCTCCACGATGGGCGCCACCGAGATTCCAAGAGATGATTATCTAGCGAGAGTCAAGCTTGCTATCCAACTCAAAATCACTTTCTAATCCCTTCCTATACAAATAAAAAGCCCACAGCATTGACTGTGGGCCTTTTTAGTAGCATTGCAAATTTTGAAACTAACCAACAAACACCCCTTGAGCATTTGACGGGTCACCAGAAAAGTAACTAAACAGTTGATCCAAGCTATTGCCTTTAAAGTAAACCTTAACATGGGGGCCACCGCCAGGGCCTGCGCTTACAATCAAGTCTTGTTTTTCATCAGCACCCCCATTAGCAATCGCCACCCTTACCCCACCCGCAAACAATTGATCAATCACCGTTCCATCAGGTTGAGTAAACTTGTCAAACGCCATGATTGAATCAAGCACTTTAAGGGTATCGTATTCCCAATTGATAACATGGGGGCCACCACCTGCGCCCGCACCGGTTATGATATCCGGAACAAGATCGCTATCAAAATCCCCCGCTGCCACATAAACGCCACCACCAAAGGTAAGTGCATAGGCCATGAATTCTTTGATAACCTGTAAGCTTTGGCCATCAAATACTTTCACATGGGGAGTACCTCCAGCACCAGCACCCGTTACGATTTCATTAAATCCATCCTTGTTAAAATCATACGCCGCCACGCTTACTCCTCCTCTAAAAGAGGGATCGTAGGCAAAGAAAGATTTTAGCTCTGCAAAAGTTTGACCATTAAATACTTTCACATGAGGGCCACCGCCCGGCCCTGCACCTACTACGATCTCTGCGAAACCATCGCCATTTACATCCGAGGCAGCAACAAAGACACCACCCGTAAATATTGGGTCAAATGCAAAGAAAGATCCAAATTCAGCTCCAGTTGCACCATTTATAACCCGAACATGAGGGCCACCGCCCGGTCCTGCACCCACTACAATATCTAAAATCCCATCATTGTTAAAATCTGCATGCGCAACAGTAACTTCCCCATTAAACCCTGGGAA
>CAMDHK010000335.1 GCA_945897965.1 Candidatus Kuenenia stuttgartensis
GGTGAAAAAGTGCACTTGGTCGAAGCTTTCGAGATTTCCGAGTACGGCGGCAAACTTGATGCTGCGAAAAAAGCTTGGTTATTTCCCTTTCTCCCTTCTCTTTCTGGTGACGCAAGTGCAATAGAGTCAATAGATTACGGTGATTACAGAGATGACGAGTGATTAGGGGCAGGGGAGTGGCATTGCTTAGACTTGCCCTATTCGTTTATGCTTTTAGGACTCAAAAGCCACGGAAGGTTTTAGAGAGAAATGGGGCAAGATGCCAGATCCTGAAAGCTCGTTACTATTGTTGCAGCCAAGCTTGGAAGTCAAACAACTTCCCGCTGGCTTCAGCATTAAACAATCGAACCCAATCAAACTCTCGGTGGTGATAGTTAATTATCGCCAATGGAAATACACAGAGCAGTTGGTGCGAAAGTTGGGGCAATGCGAGTTGGTTCGAAATGGCCAAGCTGAAATCATTGTCATTGACAATAATTCCTCATATCATCCTGCGATTCGCAGGCTGCGTTCTAAGCCTTATGTGTCGCTACGAAGGTGGACCAAAAATAGAGGTTTTTCCTGCGCAGTTAATGAAGGATGCAAGCTATCGAGTGGCGACTGGGTCTTAATCCTCAACCCTGATATCACCCCTGAAAATAACTTTCTCGACAACATTGATTCGTATTTGAATGCCAATAATTTGCATCAAAGTAAAGTTGGAGTCATTGGTTTTGGTTTGAGAAATCCCGATGGTAGTGTGCAGGGTTCGACAGGGCCTTTCCCTACCTTTATGGGTACCTTGGCTCGAAAGTTTCTTCCCAGAGCATGGCGCAAGTACAGCCTGCATAAAAATGATGAAGCGAAAAAAGTTGACTGGATTACTGGTTGCTGCATGCTGGCTCAACGGAGTTGCCTCGAGAAATTGAAAAAGTTTGACACGGATTATTTCCTCTACTATGAGGATGTTGATCTTTGCAAACGCATTGCAAAGGCTGGTTATGATGTCTGCTACGAACCTTCTCTGGCGGTGGTTCACCACGCCCCCATTCATGTTCGCAGAGTTCCTCCCCGATTAAGGGTGATCACACGCCAAGCTTTGATGACCTATGCCCGGAAGCATTGGAGCAAAAACGAATCAAAATGGATGTGCAGGGTGATTCGCTGTGAAGCGTTTGCGATGGGGATTTGGGCGCGATTTTTGGGCGATTCGCGGGCAGTCAAATGGTACGACAGGCTGGCTCGATATTCCAAGCTGATGTCTTCGGGCAGCTTGAACAAGGCACGGGTAGAGTTTCTTGCGGCCTTGGCAGAACCCTCAGCTTAATCTTTTCAGAGGCCCGAATTTGCACAACTTATCCGTCATTATTCCCAGTTATTCCAGGCCCGACTTGCTCGCAAGATGCCTGGCTTCTTTGCGCAGAAACGCTCCCCTAAGCACCGAAATCATTGTCGTTGATGATGCTTCCGAAAATAAGTGCGTTAGTGAAGTTGCAGCAAAATTCAAAGGAGTCAAAGTAATTCGCACTCCTAAAAGATTAGGCTTTTGCAAAGCTGCAAATCTCGGAGTTCAAGCCGCAAGCCATGAAGTGGTTGAGTTGCTAAACGATGATACTGAAGTCTGCGCCGGTTGGGCGGAAATGGCTCTCGATGCTTTTGAAGATCCTAAAGTTGCTGCGGTTGCACCACTGGTTTTGCGTTGGCCAGGCCAGATCGAAGGCCATGCCATTATTGATAGTGCGGGCGATGCTTACTTTGCATCAGGCGTTGCAACCAAGCGCGGCAATGGGCAAATCATTGAAGAAAAGTGGATGGTTCCGGGGCCAGTATTTGGCGCTAGTGGCAGTAGTGCTTTTTATAGGCGTGAGGTTTTTCTTAAGGTTGGCGCCTACCCTGAATCTTTTGGTGCCTACTTTGAAGATGTCGATCTTTCCTTCAGATTGCATTGGGCTGGGTACGATGTCGTTTTTCAACCATGTTCCAAGGTGCTTCATCGTGTTTCTTCATCTTACGGCAAACCCAGCTTAAACCGTAAGTTGCTTGAAAGGCAATCGCTTAACGAAGAAAGAGTTTATTGGAGGAATATTCCCTGCCAACTATTATGGCGCACCATTCCACTGCATTTGCTAACCCTGCTTGCAAAAGCCTGGCGTAGGGGCACCGAGGGAACCTTACTCCCATTCTTAATGGGAAAGCTGAGTTTTATGCGTGAAATACCTGCAATCCTTGCCCATCGAAAGAAGTTGCAAAACGATAATCCCGGAGCGGATCATCAGCGTTGGTGCTTGGAAAGCCTTGGCGGCCTTTATGGTTTTTTACCCCGGCAGTTGGCCCGATTTTAACCCCGATGGCTTTTTTTTCTCGCTGATTGCTGGCCTCTTCTGGTTTTTTGGAATAAACCATTCATTAGAAACATTAACCTTTTTTTGAGGTGAATCATGCCACCAGTCATTGGCGTCATCATGGGATCCCGGTCTGATTGGGAAACCATGCAGCATGTTGTCGAAGTTCTCGACAAACTTAAAGTTGCATCCGAGGTAAAGGTGGTTTCCGCTCATCGTACCCCTGATCTCCTCCGTGATTACTCTACAAGTGCAGAGGGTAGGGGATTAAAGGTTATTATCGCAGGCGCAGGTGGCGCAGCACATCTGCCCGGTATGGTTTCTGCGTGGACCATTCTTCCGGTATTGGGCGTTCCAATCGAATCAAAAACACTTAAAGGCATGGATTCATTACTTTCGATCGTGCAAATGCCAGGCGGGGTACCCGTAGGCACGCTTGCTATAGGCAAGGCTGGTGCTATCAACGCAGCATTGCTTGCCTGCTCGATTGTTGGGAATGAAAATGCAGTGGTGCGCGAAGCTCTGCGGGCATGGCGAACAAATCAGAGTAAAGAAGTTCTTGATCATCCAGATCCTAGGTCTTAATTATGAAAACAATTGGAGTATTAGGCGCAGGCCAACTAGCTAGAATGCTGGCACTTGCAGGAATTCCTTTGGGGTTTAAGTTTCTCTATGTGGATCCATCGCATTCTTCCCCCGCCTCTTGGTTAGGTGAACAGATTGTTGCTCCTTTTGAAGATGCAACCGCACTCCAAAAATTGGCAGACTCCTCTGACCTGATCACTTACGAATTTGAAAACATTCCAGTTTCAGTTGTGAGGAAGTTGGCGCAAACTCGCAGCGTTTTCCCTCCTCCAATAGCCTTGGAATCAAGCCAAGATCGACTTTTGGAAAAGCAATTCTTTAATCAGCATGGTATCGAAACTGCGCCTTTTTACCCTGTTGATGACCAACCCTCCTTGGAACAAGCCATTGCTGCTCTCAAGTTGCCTTTGATTCTTAAAACCAGAAGATTTGGCTACGATGGTAAAGGGCAGTTCTTGGTTAAATCGCTTGAAGATGCAATTACAGCATTCAACCAATTAGGACAGAAGGGAATCATTGCTGAGGGCTTTGTTCAATTCGACCGTGAACTTTCTTGCATAGCTGTTCGCGGTATTGACGGCGCAACTTTCTTTTACCCGCTTGTTGAAAATTTTCATAATGATGGGATTTTGCGTCTTTCTCTGGCTCCCGCTCAGGTTCATGCCACCGACCTTAATCTTCAAGCATCTGCTCAAGTAGGCAGAATTCTTCAAGCCCTTGATTATGTTGGCATTCTTGCAGTCGAGTTTTTTGAAAAAGAGGGCAGGCTTATTGCCAACGAAATGGCACCAAGGGTTCATAACAGCGGGCATTGGACCATTGAAGGCGCCGAAACAAGCCAGTTTGAAAATCATATTCGAGCAGTTGCTGGCCTGCCTTTAGGTGATCCCAAACCTCGTGGTTTTTCCGCAATGATAAATATCATTGGCTCCATGCCCGATGCCTCCAAAGTGCTAAAGATCCCCGGCGCGCATTTGCATGATTACGGTAAGGAGCCCCGCGCGGGCCGTAAACTTGGGCATTTAACTATCAGGGCCGATTCCTTGGTAGAGTTGAATCGCACTTTGCGGGAAAACCTGGATCTCCTTCCCTTGGAGACTGCTAAGCAATGGCAAAACAGGTTGAATAGGTCAAAGGCGTGAAGCTTTTATCACCCTTTTTAAGGCCTGCCTTGCTTTACTTTTACCATACCTGCATAATTTCTCCTTGGCTTCTTAACCTTGTTCTTTAAATTAAAAAACTGGAGGCGTCATGGATGATGTCTTTGAAAATAACGGAAAA
>CAMDHK010000336.1 GCA_945897965.1 Candidatus Kuenenia stuttgartensis
CCGGGCGAAATCGTTCTCGAACAAGAATCCCCGATCGGCCCTGATGGCACCGTCAAACTCGAAATCGACACCGCACTTGCAAAGCAATTTCATGGAAACCAAGATCATGAATTTTCCATCAGCGCTGAAGTGGTTGATGAATCCCGCAGAACGATCAATGGTTCAGGCAAAGTGATTGTGGCACGCAAGCCCTTCAGAGTTTTTGCGTGGCTTAACCGTGGGCATTTTCAAACCAACGATACCATCGAGGCCTTCTTCAATTCCCAAACAGCCGATGGCAAACCCGTGCCCGGAGCAGGCGAAGCTGTCATCTTCAAAATCTCTTACGATAAAGCTGGTAAACCCGTTGAGCAACCCATCGAAAAAGCTTTATTGCGTGCAGATGAACAAGGCAAAGCGACCTATAAATTCAAGCCTTTGGCTTCGGGGCAATACCGTGCCTCCTTCACCCTTGCTGATGAAAAAGGCCACAAAGAAGAAGGTGCCTACCTCTTTAATGTTTATGGCAAAGACTTCGATGGCAAGTCGCTCAAGTTCAACGATCTTGAGTTGATCTTGGATAAACGAGAATTCGCTCCAGGTGATAAAGCGAAACTTCTTATCAATGCTAATCAAAACAACGCCACGGTTTTACTTTTCGCTAAACCTGTGAATGGTTTGTCCAAAGCACCAAAAGTAATTCGCATGGATGGCAAAAGCTCCCTCGAAGAAATCGTGCTAACCCAGGGCGATATGCCAAATACGTTTGTTGAAGTACTGAGCGTTTCCAATGGAAAAGTTCATACCGAAATGAAAGAACTTGTAGTTCCTCCCGAAAAACGAATCTTGAATGTAACCGTGGTTCCGGACAAGGCTGAATATAAGCCGGGCGAAAAAGGAAAGATCCAAGTTAAGGTTACGGATTTAGAGGGCAAGCCCGTTGCTGGTTCCATTGTGCTTACAGCTTACGATCGAAGTGTTGAGTATATTTCAGGTGGTTCCAATGTTCCCGATATCAAAGAGTATTTCTGGAAATGGCGCAGACATCATCACCCCTCGCAGGAATCTACTCTTACAAAAATCGGTTATAATCTTCTTAAACAAAATGAAATCGGCATGAGCGATCTAGGCGTCTTCGGTGCACAAGGCGTAGATGAATTTAATCAAATGAATTTGCCAGGGCGCAGCGGACAAACTAAAGGAAGAATGGCTAAATCTGAAATGGCCGGCTTTGGCGCTGGCGGGGGAGCACCTGGCGCCCCCATGGCCATGATGGCTACCAATGCAGCTATGGATGGCGTTTCTGAACGACGAGATCGAAAATTCCTCGAATCCGATAAAGCAGGAGAAGATCCGGGCAATATCGAAGCCCCTGCAGCACCCGACATGGTACAACCCACCATCCGCAAAAATTTTGTAGATACTGCTTTATGGGTGGCTTCCATCGAGGCTGGCCCAGACGGTACTGCCACCGCAGATATCACCATGCCTGAAAATCTTACTGGTTGGAAAGTGCGTGCTTGGTCCATCTCTGCAGGCACCCGTGTAGGCGAAGGCGAAACCATTGTCACCACCAAGAAAGACCTTCTTGTTCGCCTTCAATCACCTAGATTCTTCACTCAGAATGATGAGGTTATTCTTAGCGCTAATGTTCACAACTATTTAAAAGATGCCAAGACTGTTGAGGTTTCCCTCGAACTCGATGGCAATATATTGAAAGCTCTTTCACCTTTGACCGTTAAAGTTCCCATTTCTCCCAATGGAGAAAAACGAATCGATTGGAAAGTGAAAGTAATCAACGAAGGCAAGGCAATCGTTCGTATCAAAGGCATCACCGATGTTGAATCCGATGCCATGGAAATGAGTTTCCCCGCATACATACATGGCATGGCACGAACAGAATCATTCTCTGGTGCGATCCGGCCGAATCAAAATTCTGCCAAGCTAACTTTCAATGTTCCCGAACAACGCAGGGAAAACGATTCGCGACTTGAAATCCGTTACTCACCTACGCTTGCAGGGGCCATGGTCGATGCCCTTCCCTACCTTGCGGATTACCCCTATGGCTGCACCGAACAAACACTTAATCGATTTGTGCCTACTGTAATCACCCTAAGCTTATTGCAAAAATTAGAAGTGGATCTTGCTGCAGTTCGCGAAAAACGAACCAATCTTAATGCACAGGAAATAGGCGACCCCATGGCGCGCGCAAAAGGTTGGAAACGATTTAATCGCAACCCTGTGTTTGATCCCGAAGAAGTAAAAACCATGACCAAAGATGGCATCAAGGCTTTGCAAAACATGCAGCTTGCCGATGGCGGATGGGGCTGGTTCTCCGGATTCGGAGAATACTCCTACCCCCATACCACAGCCATTGTTGTTCATGGCTTGCAGATTGCGCGCGATCATAAAGTAATGCTTCCCGCAAATATGCTTGAACGAGGTGTTGCATGGTTGAAAAACTACCAAACTAAACAGGTGGAGTTGATCAAACGCGCTCCTGCAAAAGTTCAACCCTTCAAAAACTTTGCGGATGATCTTGATGCGTTCATCTACATGGTTTTACTCGATGCGGATGCCACCAATAACGAGATGAATGAATTTTTATACCGCGATCGCACCCATATTTCGGCTTATGCCAAAGCGGTTTTTGGTGTCGCCCTGTTCAAACAAAAACAGCAGGAAAAACTCGATATGATTCTTCGGAACCTTGAACAATTCCTTGTTCAAGACGAAGAAAACCAGACTGCATACCTCAAACTTCCACCTGAAAATCATTGGTGGAACTGGTATGGTAGCGATACCGAAGCCAATGCCTGGTATCTCAAACTGCTTAGTAAAACCAATCCAAAAGGCGAAGTACCCGCAAGGCTTGCAAAATATATTCTTAATAACCGCAAGCATGCCACTTATTGGAACAGCACACGCGATACTGCTTTCTGTATCGAAGCACTTGCAGAGTTCTTTACCGCATCCCAAGAAGATAAACCCGATATGACTGTCGAAGTTTTACTCGATGGGAAAATGATCAAGGAAGTAAAGATCGGACCCAAAGACTTATTCACCTTCGAAAACACAGCCCTAGTTCTAGGCGATGGGGTTCTCACCGGCAACCACACCGTTGAACTGCGTAAGAAAGGTACGGGACCCCTTTACTTCAATGCTTATCTCACAGTATTTACCCTTGAAACACCGATTAAAAAGGCAGGGCTCGAAGTTAAGATCAATCGTAAATACTACCTCTTAAAGAAATCTGCGACTGAAGTGAAAGTTCCGGGCGCACGGGGTGAAGCGGTAAACCAACGAGGCGAAAAATATGAACGCAGCGAAATCCAAGACCTCGCCTCGGTAAAGAGTGGCGATCTTGTCGAAATCGAAATGGAAATCCTAAGCAAAAATGATTACGAGTACATTTTGATCGAGGATATGAAAGCTGCTGGATTTGAGCCGGTAGAACTTCGCAGCGGTTATGGCAACAACGATATGCGTGCTTATATGGAACTTCGGGATGAACGCGTTTGTTTCTTCATCAAGGAATTAGCACGGGGAAATCACAGCTTGCGTTATAGAATGCGAGCAGAAATCCCCGGCCTCTTCCATGCCTTGCCTGCCAAAATCAATGGAATGTATGCGCCCGAACTCATAGGCAATTCAGACGAGATTCGCATTAGTATCGAAGATGTACCCATTGCTATAGGAGTTGGAAACTAAGCTAATTGAAAAGGCAAAATCAAAACTATTTGGAATGGCTAATATAAGTGCCATCCCAATCGGAGGGGGGCGGGAAAACCAAAAAGCCCTTGCATCGTTCGATATAAAATAAAGCTGGATGATCTTCATTATTAATGTCAAGGATTTGCGTGTAGCAATCAATCGCCTGTTGAAATCTCATCGCTAAATAATGATCAAATCCCAACACAGTTAAATCTATTATCTTCCTTAATTCAGGGTATTCATTTTCTTTTTTGCCAAGAATTTCATGAATCAGTATTGCATTGGCTTTGCCCTTCACCGCAACTTTATCTATAGGCCGGGTAAGAATTTGCCCTCGAATTCCAGCCGCCGTCTTATCAGAAATTAGAATCCAAGTTTTATAGGTTTTATTTGTGCCTTCCAACCTGCTTGCTAGGTTTACCGTATCACCTACCGCTGTGTAATTCAAACGGTCTTCACTACCAATATTCCCGACAAAAACTGTACCAGTAC
>CAMDHK010000337.1 GCA_945897965.1 Candidatus Kuenenia stuttgartensis
GTAGGCCTTAATTCAGGATCTTCACAAGGTGGCTTCTACAGGATTCTTACTGGCACCCTCACAGGTGGACCTGAGGTCACCGTTTGGGAAGCCATGGAAACCCATGACACTATGATGGATACCCCAGAATTATCTTTCGAGAAGGTTGCTGACTTCTTCGCTTTCGATTCCACCCAGACCACTGGCGTTCGAGTTGGTTCAGTTGCTGTTAGCAATGGATCCGATTTCCTTGCTTCTACTGGTTCCGGAATTTCTACCGTGGTAAGGCGCTATTCGCTTTTGCCCGGAGCTAGCCAGCCCACCTTGGAAGAAGAATTTTCTCCTTTTACTGATGGCTTTGATGGCGGAGCCAACCTTGGTGGTACTTACTAACCCAACTGTAAGAGCATTTGTTTAATTTAACCCTGGCCTCTGAACACAATGTTGTTTAGGGGCCTTTTTTTTGGCTAAAATGTCCCATTTGATCCCATCAACTTAGGTAACTAGCCCTTTTGTTTAGCTTAAACCATTAAAATTAAGCACATCAATACAGCAATAATAAAAAGCTTAGGAATATTGAGGGTTTGCAACCGGGCAACAGAATCATGCAATGATTGGTGCAGGCAAGGCTGCGATTTCGGCCTAACCGATGTGCATGGGCAAGAAGTCAGAGAGATTCTTGCATGAAACAGCACAAGAATATTGAAATAATTGCATTATTATCAGGCAATATGTTTATAACTTAAAGGTGTGGATTTGGAAAATACCTTGTCGAACAAAGAAGATGCTAATCTTTGATATCAATTTATAAACAAACAACAGGCCTACTTAATTTAAAATCTGTTGTTTGCTTACAAAGTCCAAAGGCAAAATTAATGACAAATGAAGAACGGCCCACTATTTCCACCATGGCAATAGCTGAACAAGAAAATATCACTAAAACCGTTGAATATGAAATTCTTAAAGTCGAAAAACTACGAGCTTTAATTTTCGCTATTGTTCTAGGATCCTTTGCAATTATTATCACTATAGCTTCAATTATAAATATTGCCGATGCTTCATTTTTTGACAAATTTCCTATACCTCACAATGTCTTAGAGCCAGTGGTTATTGGATTTGCCTTATTTGAATTGCTTATTTGGTACATCCTTAAGCACTGCTTGGATACAGGCAAAAGCGTTCCTGCAATATGTCACTATATTGTTGCCCTCGTAGAAATCAGTTTACCAACAATGCTAATTTTAATCTTTAGCCATGCATTACATGTTTATGCGCTATTTCTTCCCACAGTTTTTATGTATTTTTTAATTATTGCACTTTCCGGACTAAGGCTAAATTTTTACATTTGTATTTTTACAGGTGCAGTTGCTGCTATCGAATATGTTTTGCTTGCGGTGTACATTATTAATACAACAGAATTTCCAGTCGAATTTCATGAGATGGGACCAACTTATAAGATTCTAGCCCATCTATTAAAAGGTTTAATGCTCTTAGGATCTGGAATAATCACAGGGATTATTACCAACAAATTAAAAAATGGGTTTCTAAAATCTTTTCAATCTGTAAACGAGAAAAACCACATCATGAGTATGTTTGGCCAACATGTGTCCCCTGCCGTCATGGAAAAACTCCTCCTTCAAAAGAATTCAACAGAAGGGGAAGTTCAAAATGTTTGTGTGATGTTTCTGGACATCCGAAACTTTACTACATTTTCAGAAAGCCGTACTCCGCAGGAAGTTGTCGCTTATCTCAACTCCTTGTTTGATTTCATGATAAATATTGTGAATCGCAACCATGGGATCATCAATAAATTCCTAGGTGATGGATTCATGGCTGTGTTTGGGGCACCTTTTTCTAATGGCCTTGATAGTTGCAATGCAGTTAATGCTTCAAAAGAAATCCTACAAAAGCTTAAAGAAGAAATAGAAGCTGGAAGCATTCTTCCCACTACAGTTGGCATAGGCCTGCACACTGGCAATGCGGTGACGGGTAATATTGGATCAATTCAAAGAAAAGAATACACTATCATCGGCGATGTTGTAAATCTTGCCTCTAGAATAGAATCGCTTAATAAGCAGTTTAATTCGCAATTTTTGATTTCTGGTACGGTTAAGGAAGCCATTGGTGATGCAGGAAATGATGCGGTTAGCCTTGGGGAAGTGATTGTAAAAGGCCGTGCTGAACCTGTTGAAATTTTTAAACTCGCTTGATGCTGCCTTTCTGCAAAATAAAAGAAAATAGAGACTTATTCAGTACTTGATTGCGGTTACACGCATTTAAAACTCAATTTTAACTATTAGCAAAACTTTAGTGATCGTTCACCAAAATTAAGAAATGCTTGGTAGCGGCAACGGATTTTAGTTGTGTGATGCGGGGTGGGGCTTTGACAGAAACCGAATTAAGCTTTAGTAGAGACTCTATCGCATCTGGTAAAAATAACGGCTGTCTTTTTTTGGTATCAGCTAAACCATTTCTGTTGAACTTCTTGTTTTTTATTGGATCACCTTCAACCTTACCTTAATCTGTAAAGAGCTACTTTAACTTGGCAAAAGAATTGGATCAAAACATGCCTCTCCTTGGCGCACACATGTCGGTTGCTGGTGGCATTTACAAAGCTGCAGAAGAATCTGCTGCACACCAATGCCAAACCGTTCAGGTTTTCACTAAGAATGCCAGCCAGTGGAAGGGCAAACCCCTGACGCAAGAAGATATCGATAACTTTCGCAGGGCTACAAAAAAAGCCAACCTAAAGCACAACCTTTCGCATAATTCCTACCTGATCAACTTAGCTTCGCCTGATGATGAACTTTTCGCCAAATCGATCGAGGCCTTTGTAGATGAAATGGAGCGGGCAGAGCAATTGGAATTGGATTATCTGGTGGCTCACCCTGGGGCCCATATAAAAACGGGTGAAGAAGCTGGAATCAAACGCATCGCTCATGGTTTAGATGAAATTCACCGTCGTTGTTCTGACTTTAAAGTTATGATTCTTTTGGAAATCACCGCAGGGCAAGGCTCAACCCTCGGGTACAAATTTGATCACATGGGCCAAATATTTAAGCAGACAAAGCATGCTGATAAACTTGGAATTTGCTTTGATACATGCCATGCTTTTGCTGCGGGCTACCCACTTTTTCCCAAGGTTGATTACGATGCAACCTGGCAAGAGTTTGATACGCTTATCGGGATTAATAAACTAAAAGCCTTTCATTTGAATGATAGTAAGAAGGGATTGGGCAGCAGGGTGGATAGGCATGAACATATTGGTAAGGGAGCTTTGGGCATTGAGCCATTCAGGCTTATTTTGAATGACCCACGGTTTGCAAATCTTCCGATGGTGCTTGAGACGCCTAAAGAAGAGGGCGATAACCATGACATGGATGGTGTAAACCTTACTACACTAAGGGATTTGCTGCAGTCAAATTAAATTGCTCAGGGTTGGGTTTTGTTAAGATGAGTTCATTCGTGTCTTTACGAAGCATTTTCCATAATAACCAAAACGATAATCCGGAAATTATTACGCCAGTGGGTATCCAAAGAAACGCAGGAAGATTTTGGGTGATGAAATGGGTTGCGTTGAACGCTATGGTCATTAGCCCATTGGCTTGGCCAGCTTTGGGTGCTAGATCCCGGGCATTGGGTTTATCCATCCAACCTGCGCCCCGACCAATTACTTGAAGCCCGATCGTTATCAATGGGATAACTAGCCATACTAGTCCGCTGTAGACAAGCTTGAAGGATTTCCGCTCTGTTAATTCAAGATGCGATGGAGAGGTGATTTGAATAGCGTTAAATAATCTGGTTCTTTCGTCTTCATTTTCAGGCAACCATTTTAGTTCCTGGCCACCTTCAAGTTTGAACAGTACCTCTTTGTTTGCCAACCCCATGGAAATTCTTTCCACCTGATACCACTGAAAGAAACGAGTCTTTTTGCTTAGGGTTAGCAAAGGCCATTGTTCCGGACCATCCAGCCATGCCAATAAATTATCCTTCCCTGAGGGATATTGGGCGATGCAATCTTCGTTTAAGCCAAGAACAAGGCTTTGATTTCTGCAACGGAAAACAGGCTCGCCATCGTTTCGATATTTTTTAAACAACCGGGTATAGGATGGCCCTTCAATTTTAAAACATACTGCGAAGGCAACAATTACAATCGTAATTAAGCCACCAACAGCGATATTAATAGA
>CAMDHK010000338.1 GCA_945897965.1 Candidatus Kuenenia stuttgartensis
GATTTCGCAGAGAATGATGAAAATGGTTATTCCCCGGGAATGGTGATCTACTAATTGGTGGGATTAAACCAATCCCTGAGCAACTAATAACGGCCATTTCGATAAGCTCACTGACGGGATAAGGAAAACCGACCCCTGATTTCCCGAATGGCCAACCTTCGTCATTGTTAAATCTGGTCCCTGAGCTTGCCGAAGGGGCTAGCTTCATATGTTTCGTTATTTTCGCCGCACGTTTTTTTTCAACTTCGCGTAGGCGGGGTTCCACTCGTATTTTTTCTTTCACTGCCCGTTTTACAATCAGGAATTTTTCCTTCGCTTGCGCTGGTATATATTAATCTTATCTACCTACTTGATGCCCATTGGTTAATGGGAGTAGCAGACGAAGCCAATGCGGGGACGAGGCCGTTTTGCGCGAGGATCTCTTGTAGATTCCTGCCTTAAGTCTGGGCCTGCCTTCCGCTGAATTTTCCTTAGTTCGAATAGTCACATGTACGCGTTTCAAGTTTGTATTTAGTCGGCATTCTTTTCCTTGCTATTAGGATCTGAATTTCCTATGGTTACGTTGTTAATTTACAATTTACATTAAGTTACTTACAGGCTTTTATGACACCCCCTCAAATCGTTCAGATGATTTTTGATGTCTATAACAAAGTTGGGCACCGCCAGTATGGTGAATCAGTAACCGAATTGGAACACGCTCTGCAAGCTGCGACTTTTGCAATGCAGTTCAATAGTTCAGATGCTGTTGTGGTTGCATCACTTTTGCATGATTATGGGCATCTTCAACATAATGAAGGTGAAGATGTTGCGAGCCATGGTGTAGATATGCGCCATGAGGATCTGGGTGTGATAAAGCTGGCAAGCTTTTTTGGGCCCGAGATCTTAGAACCCATTAGGTTGCATGTTGCTGCAAAGCGATATTTGTGTCATAAAAATCAAGCTTATATCGATGGTCTATCGCCTGCATCCCGTCTAAGTCTTGAAATTCAAGGCGGCCCCATGTCTGATAGGGAGGGTGCTGAGTTTGAATCGAATCTTTATTATAAATCAGCAGTTGAATTGCGGCGATTTGATGACATGGGAAAAGTTTCTGGTATGAAAACACCTACACTTGAAAGCTTTTATTCCTTAGTTTTATCGTTTGTCGTAAAGTGATTACCTTTCAAACTATAACGAGTCTTGTTTTATCATTTAGTTGCCAAGCAGAGCAGTTGAATGTTGTTGATTGGTCTGTTTTTTAACATTAACAGCATGGTTCTGTTATTATAATTTTTTCGCTTTCGATGAAGAATGACCTTTTTATAGGCGGGATTATGAGAGTGCTGGGTTTCAAAAAGCTTGCTGCGGTTCTTTTTGTAATTGCAATTTCGTTTCTGGTAACAGATTTGATTGCTTTCGAGGGGAAGCCGCAAAAAAATGTTGATTCTTTGTTCAAAACAAAGGTGGTGCGAGTTTCTTCAGTTATTGATCTAGCTTTTTCAAATTCTGTAACAAAGCTCGATTTACTATTAGAATGGTCGGATAAGGTTGAGCCCGTTTTAATTAATACTGTTGCTTATGAAATTGAATCCAAATACGAGGGGAAAACCCTTGCGCCTATTTCCACTAAGGGAAAGTCGTTTGCTCCGGTGGAAGGGACTAAGAGTTTGCCTTTTGTGATTAATCTCCCTTATTTGAAAAGGGGCAAGGCTGATACTTTTTCTATCCAAGGGAAAATCAAAGCTATAATTCCAGAGGATTTTGAGCAAATCGAATTAGGAAGTCTTTCAAAATTGGTTGCAGAAGGTGTGAAAGCTCAACCTGGATTAATTAAAAAAGGTTCTTCTTCCAGTCTTAAAAAAGTAATAACAGGAACCACTAAAATTTCCTTTGGTATTCAGACAGAAATAGGGGATCAAGGGCCGGAGTTTGATACGAGCCAGAATTGGGCAGTACTCAATCAGTTAAAACTTGTTAACAAAAAGAATCTTAAAGAATGGCCAGCGGATGGTTACATTGTTGAGATGATGGAAAATAGGACTGCATCTATTACATATCACTTCTTGCTAAAAGATAAGGCATTGGGAGATTTTTCAGATTGGAACCTGATTTATAAATCTGTCACAGCAATGAAGTATCAAGATATACCATTTCAATTTGATACGGTTCCAATCCCATAGCTAAATCGACTGTTTAAAAGATTAATAAGCAATCAAGCGAGGAGCAATTATTTGTCCAGTTGCTGGTTTTGCTTTTTGAGTAGAGTTCTCAGGAAGATTCCAAAGCCTGTAACAAGAGCGAAGGGCATGCCAGCCATTAAGTAAATACTTTTGTTAAAAGCTTTGGCTTCGTTGTATTGTTCTTCCTGGCTTGCTTCTGGGGAGTTTCGTGTTGCATCCCTGCAGTTGGGGCAAGCGTTTGCACTAAGATGTAATGCAAGGGCAAGAAAACCCGCAAGGCTTATTTTTACAATGATTGATTTATTGATGTTCATAATTTTTTCTCGCTTAATACATTCTATAGAGCATCCAATAGACCACAACACCAGTTATTGAAACATAAAGCCATATGGGGAAAGTGATGCGGGCCAGCCGCATGTGTTTTGAAAGATTATCTTTAATGCCATGATAAGCGGTAATTAGAATCATGGGGGTGACTATAATTGCAAGGATGGTGTGTGAAATGAGGATGGTGAAATAAAGATAGCGGATCATATCAGGGGCATCAGGGTTTTTGTCACGAAAACTGGTTGCAACCCCGCCTTTGACAACCAGATGGTAGTAGAGGTAGGAAGCTAGAAAGATTGCGGAAACTGCAACCGCGGTCAGCATAAAAGCAGAGTGAAGCTTTTTGTTTTTGCCTACTTTGATGGCTAAAAAACCAGCGATGATTAATAGGCCTGCCAAGCCGTTAAGGCTAGCATTCCACCCTGGGCAAATGAATTGGTTTAGGAAGTCCACGGTCTTATTTCTCCCTTGCAAGTGTAAGAATATGAGATTCAAGGGCTTTGATTTTATCTTCGAATTTATCAATGGCGGCGCCTTCAGGCGTGGTAGGTGTGCCTTCAAAATAGCCCCTGATATGTCCAGCCTTGTCAATGAGAACAATTCTGGGGCTGTGAATGAATTCATTGCCTGGTTTGGATTGTTCGGGTGAGTTATGACCGACCGCGAGTCGGAATTTTTCTTTAATTAATTTGTGTAGATCTTCTTCTTTGCCTGTAAGAAAGAACCAGCGTTTGGGATCTGCTCGGAAGTTTTCAGCGAATAGGTTTAATTCTTTAGGGTTATCGCGTTCTGGATCAACGGTAAAGGTAACAATTCGCAGGTCGGGAATAGCCTTTAGTTTTTCCTGTAAACGGGCAAGGGTGGCGCAAACTTGAGGGCAGGGGCCGGTGCATCGGGTAAAAACAAAAGAGGCTAACCATACTTTGCCTTTGAGGTCGTCTTGAGAAATTTGTTCGCCATTGCGTTCAAGGAAAGAGAAATCGCCTACGGTGCCAAAATCTTCAAGTTTTTCGGTGGTGTTTTTGTTGGTGCATCCAATTGCAGTAATGAGTGAAAAGAGGATCAAATAAGAATAAAGGTAATACTGCATGGGAGTTACCTTTGGCGATAAAAAATGGTGTCTGGGAGGAGGCCTGCAATCAAAAAGCAGCAAAGTAAAGCCGTTGGAAGGATGATGAACCAGACATTTTTAACATCGCGTTTGATATGCATGAAGTTTAAACTTGCAAGGACGACTTGAAAGCAGATGATTCCAAGGATTGCAAAAAGCCTAGTCTTGTTTTCAAGATAAGCCCCGATGATGGGAAGCAATAGCGCATTGAATGCAAGAACGGTCGCGGTAATAAACAGCATTGTTTGGCTATCAGAATGTTCTTTGTGTTCCATGTTTGTTGCCTAAAGGAAATAAATAATCGGATAAAGAACAAGCCATACGAGGTCGACAAAATGCCAATACAAGCCTGTGACTTCTAAAGTACCTTCCATTGATTGCAGATTGCCAAAAAGGCCTTTTACAAAGATTCCTAGCATGAATGCCAAGCCAAATAGTACATGGATTGCATGTACGCCAGTAAGTGCAAAGTAGCAAGAAGCCCATAAATTCCCGTTAGGAATTGCGGGGGGCAGGTGCAATTGGGGGTACTCAGCCAGTAA
>CAMDHK010000339.1 GCA_945897965.1 Candidatus Kuenenia stuttgartensis
GCAGAGTCACGCGAGTTCCTCGATTTTTATCAATCCGGGCTCGAAGGTTACACCTACCTCGAAGAGAATTAGGATCATGGCAGACCTGACGGTTCACCTTGGCAGACTCCAGCTTGATAACCCCATTCTTGTCGCTTCCGGTACCTTTGGGTATGCGAAAGAAATGGAAGCCATGGTTGATTTCTCTAAGCTGGGCGGCATCGTTCCTAAAACCGTCACACAAAACCCTCGCGCAGGCAATCCGCCACCCCGTACTTGTGAAACCTCTGCTGGTATGCTTAACGCAATCGGCCTTGATAACGATGGTTTAGAATACTTCCTTGCGAATCATCTTCCTTATTTAAGAAATCTTCCGACTAAGATCATAGGCAACATCGCAGGAAAGACAGAAAAAGAATTCTTCGAGATGGCTCAAAGAATCAGCAAAGAAACAGGACTTGCTGCGTTGGAACTGAATCTTTCATGCCCAAATGTTTCGGGCGGAGTCGACTTTGCAATCGACCCTGAAAAAACTGCTAGGGTTATAAAGGGTGTCAAAGAATTCTGCAATCTCCCCATCATTGCAAAGCTTACCCCCAATGTTACCGATGTCTCTGTCATTGCTCAAGCTGCTGCAGAAGCTGGTGCTGATGCGGTCTCGCTCGTCAATACTTTCATGGGCCTTGCAATTGATTGGAAGAAAAAGCGCTTCGTTTTAGGCAACGGTACCGGCGGCCTAAGTGGTCCTGCGATCAAGCCTATTGCGCTTCGCATCGTTTGGCAGGTTGCTAAAAAAGTGAAAATCCCGATCATTGGAATTGGTGGCATTGCATCTGTTGATGATGTGATGGAGTTTATTCTTGCTGGGGCTTCTGCGGTGCAATTGGGAACAGTTAACTTCTACGATCCTACTGCTGCTCAGAGGATTGTTTCGGAAATTCCTGCGGCTCTTAAGTTGTTAAACCTTGATAGTGTTTCATCTGCGATTGGATTGCTCGCCCGCTGATCACTCATGGGGCCCTTATCATGTACCTAAAACGATTTTACTTGGTTGCATTTTTATCTTTAATAGTTTCTCGTCTACCCGCAGCAGAGCCTGAGGGAATTCACCAAGTTCGACACGAACCCGTTGCGCCGAAGCCTGGTACTCCCGTTTTAGTAACTGCAGTTTTTCAAGCCGGCATTTCTAATGTAAAGATCAAGCTGCAGAGTATTGCACCCGGTAAGTATGTTCGTAAGTCGGACCCCACCTATGAAAAAGACTGGGCCGAATTACCTATGCATGATGATGGCAAAGATGGCGATGCCAAGGCGGGTGATGGGATTTTTAGTATTCGTATTCCGTCCTCTTATCAACAACACCGCTGGTTGATTCGGTATCGGATTATTGCAACTGATGAGAAAGGGCAGGGGTTTGTATTGCCTGCTGCGGGTGATTCATGCCCGAATTTTGCTTGGTGGTGTGATGCCGGCCCTGCAACTTGGATCGGTACCCGTCAGCCCGGTAAAACTTTACCCCTCACTTTCTCATCTGAATTTCTCAACACCCTTCAATCGGTTCATCTTGTTGCAAGGGCGGATGATGTTGCTAGTAGTCAGTGGGATGGAAATTCGCACAAGCAAAAAAAACTAGGCACGCTTGTCTACCGAGGCATCGTTTATGATCATGTTCAATTCAGCAATAGGGGGCAGGGAAGTGCCCATATCTCAGGTAAAAATAAATGGGGCCTCAAGTTTAATACAGGGCATGATGTGCCTTTTGTTGATCATGATGGCAAACCTTTTCCCACAGAGTGTGGCAGCATTAATCTTAACCCAGGTGGTTCAACGCCTTACCTGCCTATACTTCGGGGCGTCACTGGTTTAGATGAAGTTCTATCCATGCTTGCGTATCTTGTTGCTGGTGTGCCTAGCCCGGCATCAACTTGGATTCAATGGCGTGTGGTGACAGGGGCTGAAGAGGTTTCCTTAAAGAATCAATATGAGGGAGATCTTTGGGGTGTTTATGTAGCTATGGGCGATATGAAACCAAAGATGCTAGCAGAACATAAACTCCCTGATGGCCTAACCGTTAGTATTCAAAGTGGCATCAAGCATACACCAAAAGAGATGGTTGATGCGGGCAAGGTTTGGGAGAAATTTATCAATGAACTTCGATCCAACCCTAAGGAGGATTGGTGTAGAAAGAACTTGGATCTGAAAGCTTATTATAGTTTCCATGCAATGAACCGTTTGCTTGCGAATGTTGATTTACGACCCGATGGTAATCATGGTTATTACCGCCATCCGGATGGGCATTGGTCGCCTATCCCGTGGGATAACGATATGATGTTTGTGCCACGCCATCATCAACCGGGGCATATCGATGCAATGGTTTGCCTTAACCATCCTAATATCGCACTTCAATACCGTAATCGTGCCCGTGAGATTCTTGATCTTTATGCAAGTGATGCATCCGAAAAAGGAGGCCAAGTTGGTCAAATGGCTTTTGATTTAAGCTCTGCTCTTACACCCAAGGGCTATGCGGTTGATTGGCCTCGGCTGGATGAAGCTGTGTGGAATCAGCATCCGAGATCAAATCAAAAAGATTCTTTCTTTGTGAACCCGGCTAATGCAGATCATTTTGGTGGCCCTTGGAAGCGAACCATTGCGACAAATGACTTCGCAGGATTTCGAAAGTATATCATCGATTTTTGCACTGATTCACGGCCCAATAGAAAATATGCCCCTAACGATGGCGACCAACGCGGGTATGGCTGGGGCTATCTTGCACATGAAGCTATGGATGACAAAATCCCAACAAAGCCCACGGTAACTAAAGATCTTGCCATGCCTCAGCGTTTTAGTGCATCGAAGTTCTTATCCCCTGTGAATCACCAACAATCTGCATTGGAATGGCGCGTGGGCAGGGTTGGTCAGAAGGGTTGGTACGAACTTAGTGACTATTGGCGCATGGATGTTGAAGCTTCTACGGATGTTAATATTCCCAAAGAAGTATTAGGCAAAAGTGGAGATTTTCGAGTCCGAGCCCGCTGGCGTGATAGCACCGGCCGCTGCAGTCATTGGAGCGATCCCATTCTTATTGTTGTGCCTTGATTACTCTTTTCTGTTCTTCTTTAGTCTTCTTTTAGTTATCATGATTTTACTATCTAACCCAATTATTTGAGGATATTCATGCGTAAATATATAATCACCGGCGTGCAGGGTTGTGGCAAAGGCACTCAGGCGATCATGCTTGCCAAGGATTTTAACCTGGTTCATATTAGCGTGGGCGATATTTTTCGCTGGCATATTCAATCGCATACCAAGCTTGCTGCCCGTATTCAACGCTTTACTGTTGAAGGTAAACTTGTTCCTGATGAATTGGTGGAGGAAGTCGTCAAACAAAGGCTTGATCAACACGATTGGAATTATGGTTTTATTCTTGATGGGTTTCCTAGAAATGAAATCCAAGCATCCTTCTTCCTTGAAAGCTATGATATCGATGCCGTTATTTTGATTGATGTTCCTGATCAGGTAGTGCTTGATCGTATTATGAATCGCAGACTTTGTGCCAAATGTGGGCTCGATTATAATCTCATCTTCCATCGTCCGAAGGTGGATGGGATTTGCGATGTATGTAAAGGTAATCTAGTAGCTCGTGCTGATGACAACCCAGAAGCCGTGCGTTCTAGGCTGAAGGATTACCATCAAAAAACTGCTCCAGTGCTTGAACTATTTAAGCAAAAAGAGCTGATTATAAAAGTGGATGGTACCAAGGATACCAACACGGTGCAAAATGAGATTCGCAATAAGCTTTCACTGATAAAAATAGTGTGAATATTTTTATAAAAATTTTTGACTTTATTACTTTCACTATCTAATAATAAATATTATCTAGAGCGATTTGGGCGATCTCTCTTGGATACACAAGGTATCGGGGTAACTCGATACCTTGCTTTATTAATACACATTTTGTAGCACTTATTTATTCTATTTGTATTACGATTTTTTAGAAATCAACTTGTGCTTGAAGGCCCCAAGCATTGGCTTGAGTTTTCACTGAGGGGGTGGTTTGGT
>CAMDHK010000340.1 GCA_945897965.1 Candidatus Kuenenia stuttgartensis
TGATTTAGGGCAGGGGAGTGGCATTGCCTAGACTTGCCCTCTTCGTTTATGCTTTTAGGACTCAAAAACCACGGAAGGTTTGAGAGAGAAATGGGGCAAGATGCCAGATCCTGAAAGCTCTTTACTATTGTTGCAGCCAAGCTTGGAAGCCAAACAACTTCCTGCTGGTTTCAGTATTAAACAATCGAACCCAATCAAACTCTCGGTGGTGATAGTTAATTATCGCCAATGGAAATACACAGAGCAGTTGGTGCGAAAGTTGGGGCAATGCGAGTTGGTTCGAAATGGCCAAGCAGAAATCATTGTCATTGATAATAATTCCTCTTACCACCCTGCGATTCGCAGGCTGCGCTCTAGGCCTTATGTTGCGCTACGAAAGTGGACCAAAAATAGAGGTTTTTCCTGCGCAGTTAATGAAGGATGCAAGCTATCCAGTGGCGACTGGGTCTTAATCCTCAACCCTGATATCACCCCTGAAAACAACTTTCTCGATAACATTGATACCTATTTAAATGCCAATAACCTGCATCAAAGTAAAGTTGGAGTCATTGGTTTTGGTTTGAGAAATCCCGATGGTAGTGTGCAGGGTTCGACAGGGCCTTTCCCTACCTTCATGGGAACCTTGGCTCGCAAGTTTCTTCCCAGAGCATGGCGCAAGTACAGCCTGCATAAGAATGATGAAGCGCAAAAAGTTGACTGGATTACTGGTTGCTGCATGCTGGCTCAAAGAGCTTGCCTCGAGAAATTGAAAAAGTTTGACACCGATTATTTTCTCTACTACGAAGATGTTGATCTTTGCAAACGCATTGCAAAGGCTGGTTATGATGTTTGCTACGAACCTTCTCTGGCGGTGGTTCACCACGCCCCCATTCATGTTCGCAGAGTTCCACCCCGATTACGAGTGATCACACGCCAAGCTTTGATGACCTATGCCCGGAAGCATTGGAGCAAAAACGAATCAAAATGGATGTGCAGGGTGATTCGCTGTGAAGCGTTTGTTATGGGGATTTGGGCGCGATTTTTGGGCGATTCCCGGGCAGTCAAATGGTACGACAGGCTCGCTCGATATTCCAAGCTGATGTCTTCGGGCAGCTTGAACAAGGCACGGGTAGAGTTTCTTGCGGCCTTGGCAGAACCTTCGGCTTAATCTATTCAGAGGCCCGAATTTGCATACCTTATCCGTCATTATTCCCAGTTATTCTAGACCCGACTTGCTCGCAAGATGCCTGGCTTCTTTACGCAGAAACGCCCCACTAAGTACCGAAATCATTGTCGTTGATGATGCCTCCGAAAATAAGTGCATTAGTGAAGTCGCAGCAAAATTCAAAGGCGTAAAAGTGATCCGCACTCCTAAAAGATTAGGCTTTTGCAAAGCTGCAAATCTCGGAGTGCAATCTGCAAGTCATGAAGTGGTTGAGTTGCTTAACGATGATACTGAAGTCTGCGCCGGTTGGGCGGAAATGGCTCTCGATGCTTTTGAAGATCCTAAAGTTGCTGCGGTTGCACCATTGGTTTTGCGTTGGCCAGGCCAGATCGAAGGCCGTGCCATTATTGATAGTGCAGGCGATGCTTACTTTGCATCAGGCGTTGCAACCAAGCGCGGAAATGGGCAAATCATTGAAGAAAAGTGGATGGTCCCGGGGCCAGTATTTGGCGCTAGTGGCAGTAGTGCTTTTTATAGGCGTGAAGTTTTTCTTAAGGTTGGAGCCTATCCAGAATCTTTTGGTGCTTACTTTGAAGATGTCGACCTTTCATTCCGATTGCATTGGGCTGGGTATGATGTTGTTTTTCAACCCTGTTCCAAGGTGCTACATCGCGTTTCTTCTTCCTACGGCAAACCCAGCTTGAACCGAAAGTTGCTTGAAAGGCAATCGCTTAACGAAGAAAGAGTTTATTGGAGGAATATTCCCTACCAACTATTATGGCGCACCCTTCCACTGCATTTGCTAGCCTTGCTTGCAAAAGCTTGGCGTAGGGGAACCGAGGGAACCTTACTCCCATTCTTAATGGGAAAGTTAAGTTTTATGCGTGAAATACCTGCAATCCTTGCCCATCGAAGGAAGTTGCAAAACGATAATCCCAGAGCGGATCATCAGAGCTGGTGTTTGGAAAGCCTTGGCGGCCTTGATGGTTTTTTAGCTCGGCAGTTGGCTCGATTTTAACTTCAATGGCTTTTTTTTCTCGCTGATTGCTGGCCTCTTCTGGTTTTTTGGAATAAACCATTCATTAGAAACATTAATCTTTTTTTGAGGTAATTCATGCCACCAGTCATTGGCGTCATCATGGGATCCAAATCTGATTGGGAAACCATGCAGCATGTTGTCGAAGTTCTCGACAAACTTAAAGTTGCATCAGAGGTAAAGGTGGTTTCCGCTCATCGTACCCCCGATCTCCTCCGTGATTATGCCACTAGTGCAGAGGGCAGGGGATTAAAGGTTATTATCGCAGGCGCAGGCGGTGCTGCACATCTGCCCGGTATGGTTTCTGCATGGACCATTCTTCCCGTGTTGGGAGTCCCAATCGAATCAAAAACACTTAAAGGTATGGATTCATTGCTTTCGATCGTACAAATGCCAGGCGGGGTACCCGTAGGCACGCTTTCTATAGGCAAGGCTGGTGCTATCAACGCAGCATTGCTTGCCTGTTCGATTGTTGGGAATGAAAATGCAGTGGTGCGCGAAGCTCTGCGGGCATGGCGAACAAATCAGAGCAAAGAAGTTCTTGATCATCCAGATCCTAGGTCTTAATTATGAAAACAATTGGAGTATTAGGCGCAGGCCAGTTAGCTCGAATGCTAGCACTTGCAGGAATTCCACTGGGGTTTAAGTTTCTCTATGTGGATCCTTCGCATTCTTCCCCCGCCTCTTGGTTGGGTGAGCAGATTGTTGCTCCTTTTGAAGATGCAACCGCACTTCAGAAATTGGCAGACTCTTCTGACCTGATCACTTATGAATTTGAAAACATTCCAGTTTCAGTTGTGAGGAAGTTGGCGCAAACTCGCAGCGTTTTCCCTCCCCCAATTGCCTTGGAATCAAGCCAAGATCGACTCTTGGAAAAACAGTTCTTTAATCGGCATGGTATCGACACTGCTCCTTTTTACCCGGTTGATGACCAGCCCTCCTTGGAACAAGCCATTGCTGTTCTCAAGTTGCCTTTGATTCTTAAAACCAGAAGATTTGGCTACGATGGTAAAGGGCAGTTCTTGGTTAAATCGCTTGAAGATGCAATTACAGCATTCAACCAATTAGGGCAGAAGGGAATCATTGCTGAGGGATTTGTTCAATTCGACCGTGAACTTTCTTGCATTGCTGTTCGCGGTATTGATGGCGCAACCTTCTTTTACCCGCTTGTTGAAAATTTTCATCACGAGGGGATTTTGCGTCTTTCTCTGGCTCCCGCCCAAGTTCATGCCACCGACCTTAATCTTCAGGCATCTGCTCAAGTAGGTAGAATCCTTCAAGCCCTTGATTATGTTGGCATTCTTGCAGTCGAGTTTTTTGAAAAAGAGGGCAGGCTTATTGCCAACGAAATGGCGCCGAGGGTTCATAATAGCGGGCATTGGACAATCGAAGGTGCCGAAACAAGCCAGTTTGAAAACCATATTCGGGCTGTTGCGGGTTTGCCTTTAGGCGATCCTAAGCCTCGTGGTTTTTCCGCAATGATTAATATCATTGGCTCCATGCCCGATGCCTCCAAAGTGCTAAAGATCCCCGGCGCGCATTTGCATGATTACAGTAAGGAACCCCGCGCGGGCCGTAAACTTGGGCATTTAACTATCAGGGCCGATTCCTTGGAAGAGTTGAATCGCACTTTGCGGGAAAACCTGGATCTCCTTCCCTTGGAGACTGCTAAGCAATGGCAAAACAGGTTGAATAGGTGAAAGGCGTGAAGCTTTTATCACCCTTTTTAAGGCCTGCCTTGCTTTACTTTTACCATACCTGCATAATTTCTCCTTGGCTTCTTAACCTTGTTCTTTAAATTAAAAAACTGGAGGCGTCATGGATGATGTCTTTGAAAATAACGGAAAA
>CAMDHK010000341.1 GCA_945897965.1 Candidatus Kuenenia stuttgartensis
TCAATGCTATCGCATTGCCCAACAACCCCACACCAATCAATCCTGTTGTTTTTAATCCACCTTCCTTAATCATCGCACCCCCATGATAAAACTCTTTCATGCTAGATAGTGCACCAAGAACCATTACTTCTCAAGCTTTTTCAACTTAATCAAGATTTGTAATCAATAAAATTAAACACCCCCACATCCAGAGAAGTATAATATTAGAGGCCAATGTGCTAACTGATTTTTCTTAAAGAACCTTGCGAACACCGATGCAAACCATTCCGGCTAGGAAAAATCACTTGAGCGAACTGTTTGCCCTCGATCTCAGATCGCTAGGCCTGTTCCGCATTGGTATCGCCCTAATTCTGCTATACGACCTTTTACTTCGCAGTTTCGAACTTTCGTTTTTCTATACCGACCAAGGGGCGACGCCGCGTGAAGTGCTCTGGCATTCTCCGTTTCCCATGGGAATCGTCTGGTGGATCAGCCCACACATGCTTTCAGGATCATTTGCATGGCAGGCATTCTTGTTTGTTTTATCTGGCCTAGCTGGTGTTGCCCTGCTTTTAGGGTATCAGACCCGTTGGGCAATTACTATTTCTTGGTTTCTACTCATGGGATCACACGCACGCCAACCCATGATACTTCAAGGTAATGATGTGTTGTTGCGATGTGCACTTTTCTGGTCGTTTTTTGTACCTCTGGGTGCCCGGTTCAGCCTCGACTCCCTTTCGAAAACTGCAACCACTTATCATTCCAACCGCATTCTTTCATGGGGCACCGCTGCAATCATTCTGCAACTGTGCATCCTTTACTTCAACGCAGCAATACCCAAGGTCAGCTACGAATGGCGTGGAGATTTCAACGCATTATATTATGTCCTCAACATGGATTATTTCACCAATTCTTTTGGTTACTGGATATTGCAATACCCAGCCATTCTGGTGCTTTTAACCAAAGCCACCCTTCTCCTAGAAATATCAATACCCTTTATCCTTTTAATGCCTTTTGGTAATGCCTACTTAAGATTGATAGCATTTGGAACAATGGTAGGTTTTCATCTAGGCATCTACATGTGCATGGATGTGGGCCTTTTTTCCTTCATGTGCATAGCCTACTGGTTGGTATTTCTGCCCAGTTTGTTTTGGAACATTGTCGCAACTTTTATTCCATGGAAATTTCTTGGCTCTATAGTCACTGGCACAGAAGCAAATGGCCCTGAAGTTCTTTCGACACCGGGCCCACGCTGGTTAATACCAGGCCTGCTAATATTTGTGATGACGATGAATTACCAAAGGTATTTGAATCCGCCCATGGTTTCGGATGAAGCTACGGTAATAGATACCGTAGGAAGGATAACCGGCTTAGACCAATATTGGGCGATGTTTTCGCCAGGGGTTTTAAAAGACGGGTTGAAAATCTGGGCCGAAGGCACCAAAGCAGATGGCACCAAAGTTAATCTGTTTAATCCCAGCCAAGATAATCGATCAAGCGACAGACGAATGGTTTGGGCTAATGAAGATTCTTACGCCCGAAAAAGGTTTCTCATCTGGGGCCTTTATGAATTTCCACGAGATCCTTTCTCACGGGCCTTCTTAAAAATGATGTTAGAGGAATGGAACCAAACCCACAAAGCAGAAGAACAAATCGTTTCTGCGCAAATTGTATCCCTTAAAACACAAACTTCACCACCCTATGAAACTCTCGAATCACCAACCATCAACGAAAAAATCCTGATGCACTATATTCCCCTAGCCAAAGATTAGGCAGCGATTCGAAGCGGCGTGGCTTGAGTAGTTTGAACATTGGAAGTTTCTTCAATAAGAACTGCATGAAGTTTTTCTACCTGTGCTTTCAAGTCTGCAATTTGAGCTTCTAAAAGTTTATTCCTGCCTTCGAGAATTTTGATCGATTCAAGATTTAGCATTTTATCTTGCTCAAACTGTTGGCGTATTTCATCGAAGTTGGTTTGAGCAACAGCAAGATCGCCTGAGCGAATTGCCAATTCATTTTCCCTTTGGGCTAGTTCGCGGATCTGCCTTTCAAAAACAACGGCCCCTGCTTGAAGGTGATTTTTCCCCTCTTGAATCATGGTGCGTTCTTCCTCGAACCGTAGAGTAATTCCCTTACGAATTTTTTCGAGCCTACGATCTGCGCCAACGCCATCCTTGCTGCCCGCAAGCAACTCAAGAGTCATTCTGCCTACCGCAAGTTCAGCCATGGCAAGGGATTGTTTTTGAAATTCGAGTTCATGCAATCGGTTTTGATAATCTTTCCAGATGTTGTTTGCAGATAAGCGGATTTCATCGAGACGAAGCTTTTCTTTTTGCAATTCATCGCGTTCTTTCAAACCTTTTTGGCAAAGCTCCTTGCGGGTTTCATGAGTCAACTGCCCGAGTTTTTCCATTGTTTCAGAACGCACCTCGAGTTCATGAATAAGAACATTGCGATCGGTCTCATACGATTTCAACTGAAGGGTGAGTTCGGCTTGATCTGCCTCAATTTGTTTTCGCTGCAAGGAAAGCTGCTGTTCTTTGCAGAATAAAATTTCTTCTTTTTGAACCAGTGAAAGTTCCCATTGCTCGATCTGTTTTTGCTTACGACCCAGTTCATTGCCTGAGACATCAAGCTCTGCAAGAAGACTGTTTTGTTCTTTTTCCCAAGATATTTTGCGCTGTTCCAGATTATGCCAGGCTTCCAATAATACCAACCGCTGATCATCCAGGTGGCTCGCCATCCCTTCAAGCTGTACCATTAAAGCGGCTGCATCTGAAGGTATGTTTAAAATTGGCTGATGGTTAGCGACAGAATCCATATTAGGCAAAGGCCAGGAACAATCAGGAAGTTTCTCACGCAGGTTGAGAATGCGTTTTTCCAAACCTTCTTCCTCGAGTTTGAGCCTGTTCAGATAGGTATTCCAGTGTTTTTCATTTTGCTCGAGAATTAATTGGTTTTGATCCAGTAACGAAAACTTAGCTGAAAGTTCTTTCTCGCGGTGCAACAAATCAATCTCGCGAGTTGTAGCTTTGAGTGCGCGTTGTTGTTGCTCGCTGTCGAGCTGATCATAAGATTCTTTAAGCTTTCGATTTTCAGTTTCACAAGTTGATTGAAACAGCTCTTGGGCAGAGGCAAGCGATTTCCGCTCCTTGACAATATGCTCATATTCTTTGGAAAGCTTTGCCATGGATTCATCGATTGCGATGTTTCTGGTGGCAAGGATTGCAAGCTGCCTACGGGCAATAGTTTTCCAGCGGGATTTAAGTTTGTTTCGAAGTTTTTCGTAACGCTTTTGTGCAAAGCGAGCAGCTTCAGTTTGAGAAAGAAGATTTTCCTGCTGCACTTTCATGGTGCCAATAAGGGCGGTTTCTTGTTGCTTTAATTTACTGAAGCGCGATTTCAAATTTCGTTGGATCTGCACCTGCCTTAAATGTTTTTCCTGGAAATGCAATCCGAGTTGCTTTTCTTTTTCTTGAAGTGCTTTTTCTAATTGCAATAAGCGAAGTTCTTCCTGAAGAAGTGCGGATTGTTGCGCTGCCACCCCTGCTGCTTGCGCCCTTAATGCCTGTCTTTCTTCTTCGAGATGATCCTCGGGTGCTAATTTTTGCTGGGCAGACATCCCTGCTTCTGCGTACTCAACATAAAAAGAAAACGGGCCCACCGATAGCTCATCACCGGTATGCAATACCGCTTGCTCAATTGCTTCGCCATTAACTTTAACTTTATCGCAATCGTAAAGGTTACGAACCATAAAGCCGTGTGGTGTTTCAACAATTACACATTGAAGCTGCTCGACCTGGGGAGAATTCAGACGGATATCGCAGCCTTTTTCTTCGCCCAACAGAGTGACCGCACTTGTCAGGGTTTTTATCGTTCCGGGATTTTTACCATTAATCACTTTGAGAATGCACTGACCAGGCCTGCCATAATCTGCCTTACCAGCCATCGATTTAGGACTAGAAACTTGCATGCGTGATCTCAAA
>CAMDHK010000342.1 GCA_945897965.1 Candidatus Kuenenia stuttgartensis
CTAATAGTGTTCAGCTTTTCACAAAAGATTTGGGCATCTTCCCAGGATACATCAGTAACTGGTAATTTGGGTCCTTTTTCGGTGCTGGGATTGTTTTTCATCACCAACTCCCATTGTTGTTGTGTGACTTCGTATTTCCCCAGATAAAAAGATTTGGTCAATGTTACTTCATGAAGTTTTTCGTTTGGAGAATAACTTTTTTCTGATTCCAGCGCCCCCATTTGAAACTTTCCTGCAGGAATTAACACCATTTCAATTTTCAATCCTTTACCAAAATCAAATACTTCAGCTTTTTGTGATTTAGTTCCTTGGGCATTTAAGATGCACACGCAACCTAAAAACAACATTAAGGCGAATTTCTTTATATTATTCATCATCTGCTTCATGTGGGATTAGGTTGGTACAAAGCCAAGTTTAAGCTCTGAGTAAGGCCGAGTAAAGTAATTACAAAAATTGCTGTTAATTCGACAAATTAACTGGGTAACATTCTCTAGGTTTTCTAGTAATCTTTCAGCTTCCATATTGGTTTTATCAACGGTTTTTGTTTATACTTATTATTACGGTTGTCTAATGATTTTGATTCATGGAGCATTAAATGAAGTATGTAAAAAGGTTGTTTGTTATTAGTGCGATTATTTCTGCAATGTTTGCAATGAGCAACATCGCATCAGCGCAGAAGAAAAAAGAACCTTTAAAGGGTTCAGGCGTTGATAATAAAGACTTACTCAAACCCGCTGCCAGGCCCAAGAAGGCTGATCTACCTGCAAGTACTTTGCCTTTGCAATTCATTAAGGGTGAACGGATTGCCCTTGTTGGAAATTCAACCGCAGAACGAATGAACCTTTTTGGTCATTTCGAAACTTTGCTTCATGCACGCTTCCCTGAAAAAGAATTGGTGTTCAGAAACTTTGGCAGGCCAGCGGATGAAGTTGCAAACCGCCAGCGAGCCAACGATTATACCAAGCTTGATGATCCTCTTTTTACTTTCAACCCAGATACTTTTCTTTGTTTCTTCGGATTCAATGAATCTTTTGCCGGCCCTCTTGGTGTTGAAAAATTCAAGGCAGATTACGAAAAGTTTATTGATGAGTACTCTCAGAAGTATGCCCGGGATGATTCAAAAAGCAGCCCAAGGTTTGTAATCATTTCTCCCATTGCTTTTGAATTCACAGGTGACTCCCTTCTTCCCGAAGGTAAAAAAGAAAATGAGAATCTAAAGCTTTATGCTGATGCTGCTAAAACTGTTGCAACTTATCGAAAAATTGCCTTCGTTGATATCTTTACCCCGACTTTAAAGGCATTCGATGATAAAGCTGGCTCACAGTTCACTATCAATGGGTGCCATGTTAATGAAGCTGGCGACAATCTCGTTGGTCAGGTTTTAGATGCCGGATTATTTAATAGTACGAACCCAGCAATAAGCAATACTTCCATGCTGGAAACACTTCGCAAAGCCATCAACGATAAATCGTGGGTTCATTTGCAGGATTACCGCATGTTGAATGGTTGGTATGTTTATGGTGGCAGACGCACCTTTGACACCGAAACCTTCCCGCGCGAATATATGAAAATCCGCAACATGGCTGCAGTTCGCGATCAATTGGTGTGGGATATTGCCCAAGGTAAAAAAGTCTCTGATAAAATTGATGATTCAAAAACTGGCGAGCTTTTTAACCCCCCAACTCGTTTTGGTGAACCCAGACAGAAGTACAGCGAAAATCAGGAAGGTGGACCCAAAATTCTTCCCCCTGATGAGCTCATCAAATCTTGCACAGTTCCACCCGGTTACGAAATTAAGCTTTTTGCTGATGAAACTAAGTTTCCTGAAATTGCAAAGCCTGTGCAGATGAGCTTTGACAACAAAGGTCGACTTTGGGTTTCTACCATGCCCAGTTACCCATTGTGGAAACCAGGCGATCCTAAACCTAGCGATAAACTTGTCATCCTCGAAGATACCGATAACGATGGCAAAGCTGATAAAAGTACTGTTTTTTACGACAAACTTCATTGCCCCACCGGCTTTCAGTTTTACAACGGGGGCGTTCTCGTTGTTGATCAGCCCCGTATTCTTTGGCTCAAAGATACCGATGGCGATGATAAAGCTGATGTCGTTGTTCATGTACTCGATGGTTGGGCTACCGAAGATACCCATCATACGGTTGGTGCCTTCGAAGAAAACAATGGTGGCTTGCTTCATATGTTAGAAGGCGTTGCGATGAGTACCGCTGTGGAAACTCCTTGGGGAGCCTTCCGCAATTTTGGTTCTTCGGGTTCCTATGTGCTTGATCCTAGAACTTGGAAAATTAGCCATTATGTTACCCCAGGTTATGGCAATCCTTGGTGCTATGTTTTCGATGAATGGGGCCAAGGTTTTTGTGGTGATGGTACCGGAGCCAACCAGCATTGGGATACACCCCTTTCTGGTAAGCAATTTCAAGGTCGCAAAGGGCTTAACGCTGTCTTCCCAACGGAAGGCATGAGGCCTGTTGTTGGCAGTGAATTTTTGGTTTCCCGTCAATTCTCTGATGATGTGCAGGGCCAGTTTATCTATGCTTGTGTGATTAACACGAACGGTATGCCTCGTTGGACTTTTTCAGAGGATGGCGCTGGCTATAAAGGTACGCGCGTCAGGCATGACCCCAAAGATGCCAAAACCCCATTCGATTTGATCAAAAGTACCGATAAGCATTTTAGGCCTGTCGATCCACAAATCGGACCCGATGGTGCTCTATGGTTTGGTGATTGGGCCAACCCTCTTATCGGTCATATGCAATACAGCCAACGCGATCCTAATCGTGATCATGTTCACGGGAGAATTTACCGGTTGGTTTACAAAGATAAGCCCTTACTTAAGCCAGTTACTCAATTCGGTAAAACAGTTCCCGAACTGCTCAAACAGTTAAGCGAATACGAATGGCGTACCCGTGCCCGTGCTCGAAACGAAATTCATTCCCATACCGCTGCAGAGGTTCTGCCTTTGGTAAAAGAATGGGTTTCAAAACTTGATAAAACTAGTAAAGATTACGATCGCCTTTGCTGTGAAGCATTGTGGATTCAACAAAGCTTTCATGCGTTGGATGTCGATCAGGTCAAGCAAGTCATGGCTTGCAAAACATCAGATGCGAAAGCTGCAGCGACTCGTATTGTTGCAGATGAGCGCGATTATTTGCCCTCCGCCTTCGATCTTTTAAAAGCAGCGTCCTTAAATGAAAGTGGAAGAACTCGAACCGAAGCTCTTCGCGGGCTTAGTTACTTTTCCACTACCGAATCTGCCAGCGCAGTTCTTGAATCCTTGCGCAAAAATCCCCCAGACTACTTCACTCAATACACGGGTGAAGCTGCTTTGGGCGCAAACCTTAATGGCTGGAGAACTGGTTACTTGAAAGGCGAACTTGCCAAGGATGATCCCGCAGGCAAAAAGCTTCTAGATAATGTTATCTCAATCGATAAAAAAGGCGCTCAGGTTGTCCCCTATCTGCAAATTCTTTTGGGCAAGGATACTTCTGCCTTGGAACAACGCAATAAAGCCATGCAGGCGCTTGCTGATATGAAGGGTGGCGATGCTGAAAACGGTAAGCAGGTTTTCCGCAGGGGATGCCTTGCATGCCATAAGGTATATAACGAAGGCCAGGATTTCGGCCCAGATATGATGAAAGTTGGTATGCGCCTTACCAAATATAAACTCGTGGAATCTATTATCGACCCTAACGCAGATGTTGATAAAAAGTATCTTTCCACACTGATCAGCACCTCCAGCGGCAAAATCGTTACCGGTTTGCTGGTAAGTGAAAACAAAGACGAGGTTGTGATTTTCGATGGCAAAGTTAAGCGAGTCATCAAAGTTGCAGATATCGAAGAACGCAAGACTTTAAAACAAAGCAGTATGCCAGAAGGCTTGGCTGGAACTATTTCCCCAGCAGAGTTTCTTGATGTTATTGCCTTCCTTGC
>CAMDHK010000343.1 GCA_945897965.1 Candidatus Kuenenia stuttgartensis
CGATTTATTTTCTTCATGTTATTTCATCACCTAATTATTCATAAAAAATCAGCCATGCACTCCATACTGTTTCAACGCATCAGGATTTAATTCGATCCCCAAACCCGGTTTATCGGGCAGGGTCAACAAACCATTCGCATCTGGGCGGAAAGGCGTTTTGATCAAGTTGTCTACATAAGGCGAGGGAGTTAGAAATTCCACATACTTGGCAACTGGCATGGCGCAAGCAAGATGTATATCCGCTGCCAACCCGATTGCAGTGTTCCAACCATGTGGCACCCAAAGCACATTATGATCATACGCCATCCATGCAATGCGCCAAGCTTCCGTCAACCCGCCACACTTGGTGCAATCAGGTTGAACAACATCCACAGCTTGCATTTCAAAAAGGGGCTTGAAGCTTTGCCTTCGGGTAAGCACCTCACCAGTTGCAATAGGCACGGGAGAATGTTTTCGTAATTCGCTAAACCCCGCAAAGTCATCCGGAGGCAGAGCTTCTTCAAACCAAACCACATTATAATTTGCAAGCATCTGAGCAGTGCGCAGGGCCCACTTATAACCATGTGGCCAGAAAGCTTCGCTACCGCCCGCATCGATCATGAGTTCAACATCGGGCCCAATGGTTTCTCTAGCAGTGCGAACCAACTGTTCATCAGTCTGAAAATCTCTGCGACCAAATGGCTTCCACCCAAGCTTGATCGCTTTAAACCCATTGTTCATTGCAGCTTTAAGCTTTTCTTTCAGCGGTTCCACTTCATCAAAAAGAAGTGAACCATAGGGTTTAATCTGCGTGCGATAGTTGCCACCCAAAAGCCTTGAAACAGGCTGATTGGTGATTTTCCCAAACAAATCCCAGAGGGCGATATCAATACCGCTGATGGCATGCTCTATGCTGCCTCCTCTGCCTTGCCAAAACATATTTTGGCGAAGTTTTTCGCTGATGCGTGCAGGCTCATCGGTTCGCTCACCTATCAAAAAAGGCTTGAGCAACTTGGCAGCAGCCCGCACTAATTCACTATTGGTAAAAGTGCTCCCAATGCCAACCAAACCACCATCTGTAAGCACTTCAACAATGGTGTGAACATTATCCTCAGGGGTTAGCTCCTTGGCCCAACCACCTTCGACGGTGCCACCCGCTAGTCCTGTAATCCGCAAGTCAACAATCTTCATTCAAAAATCTCCAGGGATGAATTCTTAAAATAGGGTTATAGGATTAGATCGATTGCTGATTCCAAGGCATGGGCATAGTCGGTTTTTTACGATGAAAATCCTGCCTGACATCCTTGGGCCGGTCTTTAAACCAAGGCACAAAGCGTGCAAGTTGTTTCACAGCTTCCTCATAAGCCTCACGGCCTTTTTCGGGAGTCGCAAGTTCTGCATCGCCCAGCACACCAGTATCTGAATAACTGCTGGTCCACGAAACCACAGTCGCAGGCCCTGCAGCAAAAAGATCAACCCAGTTGAACGGGCTCTCTTCATTGTTGAAACTTATGGTACCACTCTTGATTTTATCCTTACGAACATTGTCGCCATCAAGATACATATAAAGACTGGTTTCAAGTTCGCAGGCATGGGAGCAACCACCGGGAAATTTACTCTGCCTCCACCGGGGCATGAACTGCTTATCCACAGTAAGCAGATTCCACCAAGCGATGACACTGCATTCCGCATCTGTCTCGAGGTTGGTCCTGCGAGCAACCAGATCCAGATTAGGCATGTTCGACCCGTGCCCATTCAACAGGATAATCTTTTTAAAACCGTGATAAGCAAGCGACTTCGTAATATCAAGCACATGGTGCATGAAGTGTTCAAAATCTTGGTTGATGGTACCCGGAAAATCCATCACATGGCCCGTGTATCCATAGGCAACTACAGGCAAAACTAGCATCTTATCTGGGATTTCCCGCCCTGTTCCATTCGCTATCCCAACAGGGCAAACCAAATCAACATCCAGCGGAAGATGATGCCCATGCTGCTCAACCGCTCCACATGGAATGATGCAGACCTTGCCCAGATCGACCGCATCGTTGATCTCAGGCCAAGTAAGTTTCTCGTATCGATATTCGCTCTTTGCACGGCTCATACTACTATCCTTATGTTAGTTATCTTGATTCCGCTACCAGATACTTCTTTACAAACTTTTCATCGAGGGTTACACCCAAGCCAGGCCTATCCGGAACCTCGATCCAGCCATTCACCGATTGCACCTTTTCTAAAGTCAACTCATGCCTTAATGGCGAATCTTCCACGCAATCCTCGAACAAGAATGCATCTTTGCAAGTGGAAAGCCAATGAAGGCTGGCAGCAACTGTAAGCGGACTGGTGTAGCAATGATTACAAAGGCGAGCGCCTATTTCTTCAACCCTTGCACGAATATATGCAGCTTCTGTAAAACCACAACGTGATATATCAACCTGATAAACATCGAGCGCCTTCTGATCAATAAATGGCCTAAACGATTCCCGCCCACACTCCCCTTCACCCGCCGCTATCGGAATAGGTGAACGATCCCTCAGCCATACATATCCCTCGATATCATCCTCGCGTAATGGTTCTTCAAACCATTCGGGCTTAAACTCTGCAAAGGCATTGGCCCTTCTTAACGCAGTGCGTGCATCATAAACACATCCTGCATCAATCAAGAGCGTGGCATCACCCAAACCTTTTCTTGCACCTCGCACCAGATCAATATCCACCGCTTCCGAAGTTCCCATCGGTTCCCACCCAAACTTAACCGCACTGTAACCCGCATCCACCCATTTCTTGCCGATGTCTGCTGTCTCGTTCCCATCACGGCCAAAAAGAATCGAAGCATAACCCTTCAGTTTTTTGTGATGCTGCCCACCCAGCAATCGATGAATCGGCTGGTTGAACGCCTTCCCTTTCAAATCCCATAGTGCCATGTCCACTGCAGCCATAGCTGTAATACCAGCAGCCTTTCGGCCGAAGTACATGGTGCGCCTATACATCTTGTTCCAAATGCTTTCATTCTCGAGAGCATTTTCACCTATTAAGATCTTGCGTAAGCCACATGCAATATTATGGCTGAAAGGCGCATCAATAATCGCCTTGACAACCTCCGGTGAGGAATCAGCTTCTCCTATGCCTTCAAGCCCGTTATCAGTGCGGATTCGAACCAGTACAGAATCCTGACTACTTGCAGTTTTCGCCTGCACATTTGGAATACGAAGAATCTGGCAAACGACTTCAGTTATTTTCATGGGAGTTTCCTCGGGTCTACATCATGAGCAATCACTGCAACGCAATCACCCTGAGTTACTATGGAAGGGGCACGGGTTGCGATCAGTACGCCATTTGAAGGTGCAATTACCTCGATGGGGTCGCGTTCTGGGCGTTCCAAAAAGTGAATGGCTCCGACCACAGTTCCCGCTGCAACATCATGGCCCAAAGGAACAATGTTTTCATACACTCCCGATTCCGGAGCAAAGCGATAATCCTGCCAATCAAGGGCCTGCACCCAGCGCGTGGGTTTCTGCCCCAACTCTTTCCGCGATGCGGGTTTGCCTTTAAGAACACCCATGGTGTTTAACACATTGGTAAGACCCGACTGCGTTAGCGAATGCACCGCTGCAGTTACATTTTCACTTCCACCCATCTCGGTGGTGATTACAATTTTTCCTTGGTTCTCTGCTTCAACAGGCAGAAGGCCAGTTCCTGCGATATCAGAATAAAGGAAGCAAAAATCAGTATTGAAAGCCTCGGTACCTTCGAGCATTTTCTTTCTTTGAGGGCCATCGGGTACAAGATGCATGTGTGCGCATGGATAAAAATCAACTCCCCTACCGCCTGTATGAATATCAATCACAATATCAGACATCGGGAAAAGCACAGTAGTAAGATAGTGCGCCAAAGCTTCGCAAGGCGTGCCCTCAGCATTGCCCGGAAAGCAGCGGTTGAAGTTTTTGCCATCGAGTGGAGAAAGCCT
>CAMDHK010000344.1 GCA_945897965.1 Candidatus Kuenenia stuttgartensis
GGTATGAAAGAATTTGAAGCTATGTGGGAAGGCGTTGAAGAAAGAGTCAGCGAAATTGTTTTCCGCATGGAAGATGCTGACGAAGTCCAAGATACCGTTTGGGTCATCGGGTCTGCAACTCATGAATCTGCACCAAGGCTGCAAGCTCCCGAAGCTCAATCAAGTGGCGCCCCCGAAGAAATCAAGCAAGAAAAAAAGGTTGAAACCATCAGGAACTTTGGCGAACGAATCGGTAGAAATGATCCCTGCTCTTGTGGTAGCGGCAAAAAGTTTAAAAACTGCTGTATGCGCACTAATGCGGTTTAGCACTGCATCTCGTATGAAAGGAATTTAGGGAAGGAATCCCATGAGCCTCTTTTTAAATTCCTTTTATTTCCTGGCACTTATTCTCGCCTCGCCCTGGCTTGCATGGCGTTTCTGCTGTAAGGGCCGTTCTTTCCATAATTTTCGCACTCGGTTTACCGGTAATCTCCAAAGCCTTAGGGCCTCTGCCAATCATAAAACCGTTTGGTTTCATGGCGTGAGTGTTGGAGAAATCCACCTCCTACGCCAAGTAGTTTCTACCATTCAAACTTCAAAGCCTGATTGGTTTGTCGTGGTTTCTTCATCAACAGACAACGGGCTTTTGGAAGCACAGAAGTGCTTTAAAGGCATCCCTGTAGTTCTTTTCCCTTTGGATTTCTCTTGGGCTATCAACAAAGCAATTTCCCAAATCAAACCCGATCTTATTGTTTTGGCAGAAAGCGAACTTTGGCCCAACTTCCTTCATTGTTGTAAGGCTAAAGGTATTCCTGTTTCAGTTATCAACGGAAGAATGAGCCCGCGAACTCAGGCTCGCTATCTAAACTTCCCTTGGGTTGCCAAATCTTTCTTTTCAAAAATCAGCGCCTTTGCTATTCAAAACATTGAAACCGAAAATTTCCTGCATCGCATCGGGGTTTCTCCCTCTTCTACCAGAGTTACTGGGTCTATCAAATTTGATGGGGTTACTTTTTCTCGCAACGACCCTAACATCGAAAAATTTAAATCAATGTTTGGTATCAAACCTGATGAACTTGTCTGGGTTGCTGGCAGTACACAAGCTCCGGAAGAGCAATATCTGCTTAACGCTTACATCGTATTAAAAAAAGAATTCCCCCTATTGAGGCTGATTCTTGTTCCTAGGCAGCCCGACCTTTTTAACCAAGTTAGAAAGCAAATCGAACACACTGGATTACCTTTTAAAAACAGATCTGATCTTGCTACCTCAGTAGCGCCTGACGATTCCATTATTCTTGTTGATACTTTAGGTGAACTTCGCTTTGTCTGGGGCTTGGCAGATATTGCTTTTGTTGGCGGCAGCATGGACGGGAAAAGAGGCGGGCAGAATATGATTGAACCTGCAGCCTATGGCAGCGCTGTTTTCTTCGGAGATAAAATCTGGAATTTCAAACAAGTTGCCCAGCAACTTATTCAAGCAGGTGGGGCATCCATGATTTCTTCCTCCACTGTTCTTGAATCCACCGCTAGAACTTTGCTTGCCAATGAATCTTTAAGAATGCAAATGGGCCGCAATGCCAAAGATTTTGTTATCTCTCAACAAGGCGCTACTGCTAAAACTATTCTTATGCTTGAAGACTTCCTTTGCCGAGATTCACGCAATCTGGCAGCATAATCTCTGTGATCAGGGTTATTCTTTGTGGACCAAAATTCGAATCTAGCTTGGATCAATGGGAACTTTATCCCCCAATCTGAAGCGGCAATTACGCTTCATGATGCTGGCTTTGTTATGGGCGCCACCGTCACGGATATGAGCCGTTCTTTTGCACACAAACCTTTTATGCTTAAGGAACACATTCAACGATTCATGGCTCATTGCGAAGCTTGTTTTATCAGCATTAAAATTAATGAAGTAGAATTCCTTAAAGCTGCTGAAGATTTGATTAAAAGAAACTGCCTGCTTCTAAAACCTAATGAAGATCTGGCCTTGGTACTTTTAGCAACGCCCGGCCCGATTGGGTTTTATCTTGGTGAATCAGGCGGCGCAGGGGACAGTTTGCCTACTTTGGGGATGCACACTTTCAAACTCCCCTTTCATAGATACCGCCCTTGGGTTGAACATGGTGTTGAATTACTAACCAGCTCAATTTTGCAGCCTTCGCCTTTATCCATTAATCCTTCCATCAAACAGCGCAGTAGGATGCATTGGTGGATTGCTGAAAGAGAAGTCAAAAAACGATCAGCAAGAGCAATGGCTTTATTGCTTGATGAAAATGGCTTTCTAACAGAAACTGCGTCTTCGAATTTAATAATTCTTCAAGATGCATCCAAAAGTGGAGCAGATCTTAAGATTTTAACCCCGAAGCCTGAAAAAGTTTTGGATGGCATCGGCCTGCGCATAGTTAAATCATTTGCCAGGGATTGTGGATTTTCTTGGATTGAATCTGATATTTTGCCGACAGATGTAAAGCCTGAAGATGCAGCCATTATTACCAGCAATTCTTTTTGTTTTGCACCCGTAAAAAGCCTCAATCGAATTCAGCTTAGTCGATTTAAGTGGTTTAATGAAAAACTACTTGGCTACTGGCAAAAACAAGTTCATTTAGATTTTCACGACCAGATTCTAAAAAACTTGTAGACATCGCCATTCCTTCCAATTACCTTAACTAAGTATTTTCTACTTGTTAAAATGTGATGAGTGAAGTTTAAATTTCGGCTCGTTGCCGAGATACTTTTTTAAAATTCTTGTTTCTTTTGAGACAAGGTATTGCCATGATGTGGCTCAAGTATCAATTGTTTAGAAACGACTTTGAGTGATTAGTAAGGAAATTATGATGATGAAGCTTTTTTCACGGAAGACAAAACCCTATGCCCACAGAGGGCTTTGGATGATGGTTGGGTTTCTTGCTTTGGGCCTTATGGGTTCCAGTGGCATCGGCACCGGAGGGACCGGCGAAGGTGGTGATAATTGGCACCCCTTCAGTCTATTCAGTAGTGATTCAGATTTCACAACCTTCGAAAAAATCGCACTTGTTATTAATTTGTGCGTTGCCTTATCTGGGCTATTTTATGCCAAAACACTTGCAACCTACGTTAACAGTCAACCCAGTGGCACTCCTGTAATGCAAGAAATTGCCAAGGCTGTTCGCGAAGGCGCAAACGCTTATCTTTCCAGACAATTTAAAGTTATTATCTGGCTCATTTTAATTCTTGCCGCTGTTCTTACTCTTACCAAATGGCCTTGGCACGAACCTGATAACGATACTGAAAAGCAAATCGCTATCGGCCGTGGTATCGCCTTCCTTATGGGCTCGATTTTTAGTGCAATGGTTGGTTATTTCGGTATGAGCATGGCAACCATTGGAAATCTTAAAGTTGCAACTGCTGCACGCTCTAGGGGTAACGGCTTTGGAATGGCGTTGCAGATTGGTTATCGTTCCGGAACTGTAACAGGCATGTTAACCGATGGGCTTGGCCTTCTTGGTGGCACGCTCATTTTCCTTTACTATGGTGAAAAAGCCTTCGAGGTTCTTCTTGGCTTCGGATTTGGTGGCACCTTGCTTGCATTATTCATGCGTGTTGGTGGAGGTATTTACACCAAGGCTGCTGATGTTGGCGCTGATCTTGTTGGTAAAATTGAAGCAGGTATTCCTGAAGATGATCCAAGAAATGCTGCGACTATCGCGGATAATGTTGGCGATAATGTTGGCGATTGCGCGGGTATGGCTGCGGATATTTTCGAAAGCTATGAAGTTACCATTGTTGCAGCACTCATTTTAGGTCTTGCAAGCTTTGGCCATATGGGTGTGATCTTCCCACTTCTGGTTCACGCCATTGGTGTTATTGGAAGTATTATTTCAACTTCGCAAGTTAAAGCTGAAAAATCTGAAGGTGTTAAGGCAGCCATGGCTGCGGTTACCAACGGTTTTTGGTTGGG
>CAMDHK010000345.1 GCA_945897965.1 Candidatus Kuenenia stuttgartensis
GCAATCCTTCTACCCTTTATGGAAAATGACACCATCGATTGGGATGGGTTTTGCAACCATGTGAAGCGCACCCACGACAACGGCTTAGTTCCTGCTATCAACATGGATACAGGGTATGGCAATTTTCTTGATGATAGCACCAAGGAAGAAGTTTTAAAACAAACGCGTGCGGTGTTGGGCAATGGATCGTTCATCGCAGGCGCCTTTGTTGCAGACCAACCAGGCGCAAGTTTCAACCCTGCAGCATATCGAAATGCAATCGAGCAAATTCAGCGCCATCAGGGCCTTCCTGTCATCTTTCAATCTTTCGGGCTAACATCATCAAACAATAAAGACCTTACAAAGGCTTATAAAGAGATTGGTAAGATTGCGCCACAATATTTCGCATTCGAATTAAGCACCCAATTTGCTCCCTTCGGAAAAGTATACGATCTTGATGCTTACAAAGAACTTCTGCAGATACCCGAATGTCTGGGTGCTAAACACTCTTCCCTCAATCGTATGTTGGAATGGCAAAGGCTGGTTCTCCGCAATGAAACAAGGCCTGATTTCATGGTGTTCACAGGCAATGACCTTGCAATCGATATGGTCATGTATGGCAGTGATTATCTGTTGGGCTTAAGTACCTTTGCACCGGATGCCTTTGCGGTACGCGACAAAATGTGGGAGGTTGGTGACCCCCGATTTTACGAATTGAATGATCTTTTGCAGTATCTAGGGTTTCTTACTTTTCGTGGCCCGGTGCCCGCATACAAACATAGCGCAGCACAATTTCTTAAGCTTAAGGGTTGGATCAAAACCAACAAGACTCACCCCAAGAGCCCCGAAAGGCCTGAAAGCGACATCCCGCTTTTGCAAGATATTGCCAACAGAATTGATGCTTTCATCAGGGAGGTTTCTTGAACGCAATCACTAGGGTAAATACTCTTAAAACCTCTGAAGAGTTCCGCAAATACCTTAAAAAGGTGGATGCGATAATCCCCTTTGATGAAGAACTCTCCCCCGGAGATGTTTCACCGTTGGGCAAGCCTTTTCTTGCGGGCTCTAAAACCGTGGGCAATCGCTTTTCCATCCTGCCCATGGAAGGCTGGGATGCGGAAACGGATGGCAGGCCAAACGATCTTGTGCGCAGACGCTGGCGCAGGTTCGGCCTGAGTGGCGCAAAGCTTATCTGGGGGGGTGAAGCTGTTGCTGTCAGGCACGACGGCAGGGCCAACCCTAATCAACTCGTCATGCAGCAAAAATATCTTTCCGATTTCATTTCCCTGCGTGAAGAAATCATCCAAGGGCATATCGAAGCGGGCCAGAATACCTCAGATCTTCTTATCGGTTTGCAACTTACCCACTCAGGAAGATTTGCACGCCCCAACGATAAAAAGAAAATCGAGCCTCGCATTCTTTACAGGCACCCCATCGTTGAAAAACGTTACCCTATAGAGGGCGATCATCAGATATTTTCGGATGATGAACTTTCCACCCTCATCGACGACTTTATCACCGCTGCAAAGCTTGCCCATCAGGCAGGTTTTGATTTCGTTGATGTCAAGCATTGCCATGGGTATTTGGGGCATGAATTTCTAAGCGCAGTCGATCGCAAGGGTAAATTTGGAGGCAGTTTCGAAAACCGTACCCGTTTTCTCAGAGAAGTAGTTGCAGGCATCAATTCAGTTGCACCCGGACTTCTTATAGGCGTAAGACTTAGCGCTTTCGATACCATCCCCTTTAAGCCAGGCACCGATGGAATCGGCGAACCAGAGGCTTGGAACAACGGGCCATATCCTTATGCTTGGGGGGGCGATGGTTCAATCCAAGGTGTGAAATTAGAAGAACCAACTGCATTTTTAAAGCTCTGCCTGCAATTGGGTATACCCTTGGTTTGTACCACCTTTGCAAGCCCCTATTACAACCCACATGTGCAACGCCCCGCACTTTTCCCGCCATCCGATGGCTACCTTCCCCCAGAAGATCCTTTGGTTGGAGTTGCTAGGCATATCGCAATTAATAAGGCGTTGAAAGAAGCTGTGCCAGAAATGATGATCATCGGTTCCGGCTTTTCCTATTTGCAAGATTGGTTGCCCAAAGTGGCGCAAGCCGTGGTGGGGCAGGGCATGGTTGATTCCGTCGGCTTAGGAAGAATGGTACTTAGTTATCCTGATATGCCTCTTGATATACTTGCGGGAAAACCTCTTGATCGCAAGCGGATTTGCAGAACCTTCAGCGATTGCACCACGGCCCCCCGAAATGGTTTGATCTCTGGTTGCTTTCCTCTCGATCCATTTTATAAAAACTCCGAGGCGGGCAAAATGCTCTCCCTCATCAAAAAAGCAAAGGGCTAACTATCATGCAAAATCGTAGAAATTTTCTGACAACGCTGGCAATCGCACCCCTTGCATCTGCATCTTTACCCACTCAGGCTTTCTCCCAGAAAACATCTGACAAAATTGCTATCTCTACTTGGTCGTTTCATAACTATTTTCCCAACACCCGCTATGGCAAACCCGAGTTCGAACTAGCAGAGTGGAAACTCGAAAAAGTGATGGAAGTTGCCCAGGCTCAAATCGGTATATCTAACTTCGAACTATCTAGCGCTCATTTAGCAAGCCTCGAAAATGATTACCTTCTCGGCCTTAAAAAACTTGCCAAAGATAAAGGCTATAACTTCATCCACCTTAGCGACAACATGAAGGGTGTAAACCTTGCCCGGGCAGATGAAACCAAAAGAGCAGAGGATTTCAAACGCTTTGTAGAACTCCTTGGCGTTGCTGAAAAACTTGGCATCCCCTCGATGCGAGTGAACACAGGCAACCCCGAAAAACCCGATTGGGATCTTGCAATAACCATCGAGCAATACAAAAAGCTTGCAGCACTAGGTAAAGCTAAAGGTGTGGAGATCATCATTGAAAATCATTTTGGCATCAGCGCAGACCCGGTGAAAGTCGCAAAAATTATAGAGGCAGTTGGAGTAAACATTAGCTCCTGCCCCGACTTCGGCCTTTTCAAATCTGAGCCAGAACGCACCGCAGGCCTTCCCATTATGTTCAAACATGCCCGCAAGGTCTGCAGTGCCAAGTTTCATGGCTTCGATGAACAGGGGAAACCAAAGGATTTTGATCTCGAGAATTGCTACAAGGTACTTAAATCAAGCAACTACAAGGGTTGGGTTTCGCTCGAATACGAAGGCCCGAAGGAACCCACTGCTATGCTAATCAAAATGAAATCTTTAGCACAGCAATGGCTTGCTTAAAATGATGTTTGAAAGTTAAACGAATGAAGCTTAAGAAATTGAATTCGCTTCGAAATTATTTTGGGGCTCTTTAGCTGTTTTCCAACAACGGGGCCTAACAACTTTCTTAGCCAACCCTACGCACTCAAAACTTCGAATCACCCACCACGAAAGATCGAACTCATACCATAGATGCCCATGCGATGCAGACATCTGTTCTGCATGATGATTGTTGTGCCAACCTTCACCATGCGAAATCAGGGTAACCAGCCAGTTGTTACGGCTGTTATCAGTGGTTTTATAATTGCGATAGCCCCAAAGATGCGAGATTGAATTTACAGCCCAAGTGCTATGTAAAACAAATACCGTGCGCACGAATACACCCCAAACCAAAAAGCTTAGGCCCATCTGAAGGGAACCATCTAAAGTGCCTGTCATAAACCAACCAACAGCGTATCCAGCAAACAAAAACAACACGGCATGCAAAACATAAACACCCAACCATAAAGAATTTCGTTCAAGTTTCAGATAGAACGGGTCTCGCAATAAATCGCGAACATAGCATTCGAAATGCTTGACCTTATGAAATTCTCGATTGCGAACAAACAACCAGCCAATATGGCCCCAGTAAGCGCTTACAAGTGGGGAGTGCGGATCTGGTTGCTCATCTGAATCTTTGTGGTGTAATCG
>CAMDHK010000346.1 GCA_945897965.1 Candidatus Kuenenia stuttgartensis
GGCATCAAAATAATTCTCGATGAGGAAGGAAAGAAAAGCATGGGGCTTGCTCATCAGCGTTCAGGCGAACTTGTTGCACTCTCCGAAAACAACAAATGGTTTGCTTATCCTTATTGGCTTGATGAAAGCAGGGCTCCAGATTTCGCCCGCACCGTGGATATCCATCGAAAACCAGGCTACGACCCTTGCGAATTGTTCTTCGACCCCAAGTTACTTTTCCCCAAACTTAAAGTGATTAGAAAACTCTTGGGCAAAAAACTTGGGTTCCGAACCCTGATGGATGTCATACCATTGGATCACTCTTTGGTGAAGGGAAGCCATGGCTTGGTTTGCGACAACGATGAGGATTGTGCTTTGTTGGCAGGAGATGGCCCTGCACCACCTTTGGGGAAAATGCCCATGACTAATGTGCATGGGCTTATGATGAATGCGCTAGGATTTTCAGAAGAAGCCTAGTATCAATCAAGCTTCGGGCTCGGCAACTAGGTCTTCCGCAACCTCGGGAGTAATTTCTTTAATAGGGAAAGGCAATGGGGCAAGGGCCTTCAAACCTATATCCGTTCGATATTGCATACCACTAAATTTAATCAAGTTCACTGCTTCGTAAGCTTTGGCCCTCGCAGCAATCATATCATCACCCAAGGCTGTAACGCTCAACACCCGACCACCATCGGTAACAATATTTCTTGAATCAAACCTGGTTGCGCCATGAAAGATTTGAACATCCTTTAGCTTTGCAGCTTCGTGAAGCCCCGTAATCGTATGATTCTTATCAACAGCCCCAGGATAACCCTTTGCAGCAAGAACCACGCAAACCGCGGGCCTAGGATCCCAAGCGATCTTACCTTCAAACTCATCAAGTCTATTTTCAACTGCAGCCTCTAGCAGATCCAATAGATCGGTTTGCAAACGCATCATCAAGGGCTGAGTTTCGGGATCGCCCATTCTGCAATTAAATTCGAGCACCCGTGCGCCCTGCCCTGTAACCATGATGCCTGCATAAAGAATCCCATGAAATGGCATTCTTTTTCGCTTCATCGCATGTACGGTCGGAACCAAAACTTCCGTATCAATTTGATCGAGTATTTCCTTCGTGCCCAAAGGCGCAGGGCAATATGCACCCATCCCACCAGTATTAGGCCCGAGGTCATTATCAAAAATAGCCTTATGATCTTGGCAGGGCTCAAGCGGAATAATGGTTCTGCCTGAAACAATGGCAAGCACACTAAGTTCTTGGCCAACCATGCGTTTTTCCAGAACAACTTGGCGACCAGCGGTTCTGCCAAACTCTTCCTTTACCATGATGCGCTCTACTGCTTTAAGCGCTTCTTCCTGAGTGGAGCAAACGATCACGCCCTTACCTGCTGCTAGGCCATCAGCCTTCACTACCAGCGGATACCTGCGGGTTGAAATCCAAGTTTTCGCCTGATCAGGGTGATCGCAAATCTTGAAGTCTGCGGTAGGCACATTGGCATCATGCATGACAGTCTTAGCGAAGGCCTTGCTAGATTCCAAAGTGGCAGCTAATTTCGAAGGGCCAAAAATAGGCAGCCCTTCTTTTTTAAATGCATCTACAATTCCAAGCGCCAATGAATCTTCCGGGCCAACCACCGTTAAACCAATCTTCTCGGCCTTGGCGAATTCCACCAAGCCTTTTATATCATCTGATGCAATTGGAACATTGGTTGCAAATACTGCTGTACCAGGATTACCAGGCGCACAAAAGATTGCCTTTGCTCGCGGGGAAAGCGATAACTTCCAGGCCAAGGCGTGTTCACGCCCGCCTTTGCCTACTACTAAAACTTTCATTGCAGCTCTCGCGATCTTAGGATGCCTTGGCAGGGAGAAGCGTTAACAAATAATCCTTGCCCAATCGATTACAGTAATCTCCAAAGGTTTCGCCCTGTGCTCTTTTACCTTTGAAATCAACAAAAAGATGGCGGAACATCGGAACGATATCCGACTTCAATACCAAATCCTTCAACATGAAATTCAGACGGGTGCCATTCACATGACCACCAACAAATACCATGTACTTTTCACCACTTCTACCCACAAAACCTATTTCACTTTGATAAGGACGCACACAACCATTCGGGCATCCTGTCATTCGAATATTAATAATCTCATTCGCCAAATCTAGTTCGTTAAGAACTACTTCCATCTCATCGATGACCCCAGGCAATGCCCTTTCTGATTCAGAAATCGCCAACCCACAAGTTGGAATCGCTGGGCAGGCAAGACTGTACTTCTGGATATTCGAAAGATCCTGTGGTTTCTTAACCCCATGGCTGGTCAAAATAGCTTCGATCTCCTGCTTGGCGCTTTCAGGCAGATCACAAATCAAAATATCCTGAATTGCAGTCAGCCTTACTTCAGTATCAAACTTGGTGATGATCGTTCGTAAAGCGGTACGCAGTTTAAAATCGCCTTCATCCTTGATACGACCACTCTCAACGCTTACACCATAGAAGAATTTCCCATCGCCCTGGGCATGCCAGCCAAGGTGGGTTTCATAACCCGTGATCTGGATGTTTTTTGGCAACACCAATGGCTTAGTCAGATAGCCCTTCAAAACTTCGCGGAACTTCTCAACGCCCCAATCTGCAACCAGATACTTAATGCGAGCTCTTTTACGGTCTGCCCTGTTGCCATGATCTCGATAAAGAGTGATCACTGCTTCAGCACCTTTAAGCACATCCTCCCGAGGGACATAACAAATAGGAATGGATAAATGCGGGAAAGTAGTAGCTTTACCATGGGTCTTTCCCATGCCACCACCAACCAAAACATCATACCCAACCACTTCACCATTTTTGATATCTGCAACAAAACCAAGATCCTGACTGAACACATCAATGCAATTATCATGAGGCGCAGTCAGCCCGGTCTTAAACTTCCTAGGTAAATATAACTTGCCATAAATGGGTTCAAAATCTTCCGTTGCTGTTTCACTCAGGGATTTACCATTGAGCCAGATTTCATGGTATGCAGTGGATTGAGGCGCCAAATGCATCGCAATTGCATAAGCGTCATCCTGAAGCGATTGATGCACCTTGTCGTTCTTCATGGGTACGGGGCAAGCCATCACATTACGGTTTACATCACCACAAGCAGATAAAGTGGAAAGCATGCATTCATTAATGCCTGCGATCACGCCTTTAAGATTGTTTTTTAGAATCCCATGAAACTGAATGCTCTGCCTACTGGTAAGGCGGATAGTGCCGTTGGCGTGCGATTCAGCTAATTGATCAAGAGCAAGGTATTGCTTAGCGGTCATTTTCCCGCCAGGAATCCTACCCCGCACCATGAACATGTAATGTTTGCCTAGGCCATCGGATCTGCGATTTTTACGGGCATCCCTATCTTCCTGCTGATAGGAACCATGAAACTTTAGCAATTGTTTGGAATCATCAGAAAAATGATCATCAGCACCGGCTAGCTCAAGGCTCAGCGTGCCTCGCAGCGACCTGCTATTTTCCTTAATGATTTCAACAGCGGATCGACCGCTTTCAGGGGCTTCATCTACAACTGTCTCGTTTTCATTTGTCATTATTTGTGTTCCGGTTAGTAAAAAAGATACCTAACTTCTTATTCAAAGAGCTTAATCCCTACCAAAGGAAAAGCTTTACATTCTTATGTAGTCAATTTAGGCGGATTAATCCTTTAATTCCAGTCCAAGAATCAACCAACTTTAATGAATAGATCGATTCAATCTGCATTAATCCTCACAATTATTTATTTTTCACGCCTGTTTTCATACTATTCAAGTTCCAACCGAGTTCATCCGAACTTCATTAATATACAGAGGAAACTATTCACCTGTAATGAATTGCAACATTTGATGAGAGGCTTAGGGTGACTGTGACGAAGGATCTGCTCAACCCCCAACATTC
>CAMDHK010000347.1 GCA_945897965.1 Candidatus Kuenenia stuttgartensis
CTGCCCAAAGAAGCAATCGAAGGTGTGGATACTGTATTTCACTGTGCAGCTAAGGTTGGGGACTGGGGCAGTGTTGATTCTTACAGGCAAGTAAATGTGGAAGGGCTTCGAAAGCTTCTAGATTCTTTTAATCCGACCCAACTCTACAAGTTTGTCCATTTCAGCAGTTTGGGTGTTTACGAAGCTAGGCACCACCATCAAACCGATGAATCCACTCCCCCGCCTGATCAACACTTTGATGGTTACACCCAGTCGAAGATGGAATCTGAAAAACTAGCACTTCAATATCACAAAGAAAAAGGCTACCCAATCGTGGTTTTAAGGCCTGGATTTATCTATGGCCCCAGAGACCGTACTGTTCTACCTAGGCTTATGGAAAAACTTAAAACCAAAGAAGTGAAGTACATAGGCAGCAGCAGCTATGCCATGAATAATATTTTTGTGGGTAACCTAGTGCAAGCAGCATTTCTGGCCCTTGATAACCCTAATGCAGTTGGCCAAGTATTCAATCTCACCGATGGCGAAAAAGTAAGTAAAAAACGATTTATCACGACCATCGCCAAGGGGATGAATCTGCCCGCACCCTTTTTCTTTCCTGTTCCGCTTTGGCTTGTGAAATTCATTGCAAGCTCTATGGAAAAGAAAGCGTTAAAACGCGGAGCCCTGGAAGCACCAAAAATCACCAAAGCCAATATAAAGTTCCTAGGCTTAAACCTAGATTTCAGTATTGAAAAAGCAAAACGAATCTTAGGCTATGCACCTGCTAAAACTTTTGATGAGGGAATGGCTGAGACACTGAATTGGTACAAAAACAAATCCTGAAAATCATTCAAGAATACTCTTTGCGATCATCATCAATAAAGTTAGATTAGGCAAATTAGTTTTTTAAAGGAGTTTGCATGAGCCTTCATGGAAAGAAAATTATTGTACTTTTGGAACAACAATATCAGGAAATGGAAGTATGGTACCCCTACTACAGGCTTAAAGAAGCTGGGGCAGAAGTGGTCATGGTTGGACCCGAAGCGAACCATTCCTACCCAAGTAAGCTTGGTTACCCTGCTAAAAGCGAAGTTGCTGCCAGGGATATCAATCCCTCCGATTTTGATGGCATCATAATCCCAGGTGGGTTTGCACCCGATTTCATCCGAAGATCGGAAGCTATGATCAAGTTGGTCAGTGTAATGGCAGAGCAAGGCAAAATGATCGCTGCAATTTGCCATGGACCTTGGGTATTATGCTCCACTCAGGCATTAAAGGGCAAGAAAGCCACTTGCTTCTTTGCTATTAAGGATGATGTGATCAATGCTGGGGCAGATTATGTAGATGCAGCGGTGATTCGCGATGGGAATCTAGTTACCAGCAGAAAGCCCGATGATCTGCCTGTTTTCATGACAACAATTTTCGAAGTGTTGACCCAAGCCAAGAGTTCAAAAGCCAGCACCAAGTAAACTTTGATTATTTCATCCATTATTTTTTAGGAAAGGATAGTTTCATGTCATCACATTTTTATGCTCCAGTTAAAGAAGATAAATTCGCCTTTGGCATTTGGTGCCTGCAAAATAGGGGTCGAGATCCGTTTGGTGACCAGACACGCCCCGAAATTTCTGCTTTGGATTGCATCAAAGGCCTTGCAGATCGAAATTGTTACGGCTTCGAATTCCACGACAATGACATTATTCCTTTTGGATCTTCCGCTGCTCAAAGCGACGCTATTGTTTCAGGCATTAAAAAATGCATGTCTGACAATGATATCAAAGCGACCATGGCAACAACCAACAACTTCTATCATCCCATATTCAAGGATGGCGCTTTCACCAGCACCGATCCTGCAGTAAGACTTTTCGCAACCCAGAAAGTCATGCGTTGCATCGATATTGCAAATGAACTGGGTTCCGAAATATTTGTCTTCTGGGGAGGTCGTGAAGGCGTTGAAGTTGATGCCAGCAAGGACCCAATCGAAGCGTTTAAATGGTTTAGAGAATCTTTGAACTTCCTTTGCAATTATGTTCGAAGCCAAGGTTACAAGATCAAATTCAGCCTTGAACCAAAACCTAACGAACCCCGTGGCGACTTGTATCTGCCCACGGTGGGCAGTGTTCTGGCGTTTATTAACACGCTTGATCACCCTGACATGTGTGGCATTAATCCTGAGACAGCCCACATCAAGATGGCAGGATTAAACCCTTACCATGAATTTGCCCAAGCTCTTGATGCAGGCAAGCTGTTAGATGTTCATTTAAACGGCCAAAAACCTTTGCGTTTCGATCAAGACCTTACTTTTGGCAGTGATGATCTTAAGGAAGCATTCTTCACCACGAAGCTTCTTATAGATCATAAGTATGCCGGGACAATCGGATTTGATTGTCACCCATACCGTACTGAATCTAACCCTTGGGATTTCGTAGACAGAAACCTGCGCACCTATAAAATCATGCAGGAAAAAGTCAAACAGTTCAACGAAAACAATGAGATCCAAAGCATTCTCAAGGAAGTCCACGGGGCATCCAAAAACTTGCAAGGCTCGCTTTCAAAGTTCACTCCTGAAGCTGCAACCAAGCTTAAAGAAATGACCTTTGATCCCACTGCACTTGCATCAAGAAAACTACCTTATGAAAAGCTCGATCAGCTGTTGACCGAACTTATCCTTGGGGTTCTTTAACTAAACAGCTTTTGAAAGTAGGCGTGATATGGCTCCTAATCATTCTCCAAAGTTTCTGGCTATTGCACACGATGCAAAAAAAAATGTCAAAGAAACCACGGTGCTTGATGTAAAATCACGCCTCGACAAAGGCGAAAAACTTCTGCTCATCGATGTCCGAGAAGAAAGCGAATTCGCAACGGATCATATCCCTGGTGCTATTCACCTCAGTAAAGGTGTAATCGAAAGAGACATTGAATTAGCGGTACCTGACTTTGCAACTGAAATCATTCTTTATTGTGGTGGTGGTTTCCGCTCTGCGCTTTCCGCAGAAAATCTAGCCAGAATGGGTTACAGCAATGTGATATCCATGGATGGCGGGATCCGTGTATGGCGAGAAAACGGGTTCCCCCTTACATCCCATTAAAAAGCATAAAAATGACTCCTATCGCTTATCTGGCTGTATCTTTAATAAGAAATTTTGCAGATTTTTTCTCACTATCTTTTATAATTTCAGCATCTAAAGCGAATTACAATGGGCTAGATAGCCCTAGCATTTTATTACTCCATCTAGCAATAGGCTTCTCATTCGCTGGGTTTGTTTTTTCGCTTCGCAAAAGCCGTAGCGACATTATTCTTGCATCTTTTGGCTCTTTGCTCTCACTCGGATTTTTGAGCATCCCTTTATTTACAGGTTTTTTTCCCGATCCAATCTTTCTGGGCTTCGCCATGGGGCTTGGGCGCGTCTTCTGGAATAGCTCAATCCTTCTTGCTACCAACCAAAATAAAACACTTGCTCGCAGCATCGATAATGCAGGAATGCTTTTAACGACAATACTATTACCTTTTAGCATTTTTACAGCAACAAACATCCTGCCTGCGCCAGATCAAATAATTTTCCCATTGTTTTCAATGTTATGTATTGCCCAAGCATGTAGTTTATTTTGTACAGGCGCATTTTACATAATTTGCAATCATGAAGCCCCTGAATCCCTACCTGAAAACGCTAAGATCTACCCATCAACTTGGAGAGATGATTTAATCCCATTGATCGCAAGAAGCATAATCTTTGGCATCATACTCGGGCTGTGTTATTTATTCATTATAGAAGCCAATGGCTTTGTTTCGGATTCAAAACATCTTGGCTTAATCACCGTCAGTAGTTTTGTTGGGGTGTTGTTTTTTTTCATCATCAATCACCCACT
>CAMDHK010000348.1 GCA_945897965.1 Candidatus Kuenenia stuttgartensis
TAAAGGTTAGCCAACCTTTGAAATTCACTTTCGCTACGCCCAAGTTCTATTGCAAAATCTAACATCTGATCTCGAAGTTCCCTTACTGAAATCAACTTCTCGACATCTTTTTGCAGCAATTCCACAAGATAATCTGCCATTAACTTCAGATGAACAGTATCATTTCGCGCTGCAAATACTATCGCATCGGCGCGCGCTTCTTTTGCAAGCCTTACCATCGCCTGCCACTTTTTTTCCTGCGAGTTCGCCCGGTTGATACTGCTTTCTTTATACACCCGAAGCCCTGCAATACTTTCTCGATCGATTGGCTTTGGAATCAGCATCAGTCCGCCAACTACTGCAAAAAGAAATGCAACAAGCGCCACCGCAACTGATAGCTTCTGCCTGCCTCTTTCTTTTTCAAATCTTCGAAACTTAAACAAAGGTGAAGCAAATACATTTCTTCTATCGAGTCTACCTTCAATATTCTTTAGCCGAATATGCGAAGAATGCAAAGGCTCCGCCACTTGCAATTGCCCTATCTGTATTTCCATTTTTTGAACCGTGCTTTGGTATACCCCACACGCGGGGCATGCCTGCACATGTTGCGCCACTTCTTTTTGAAGCTTGCTAATGTTTTCTGCACACAGTATTTGTTCTCGAATCTGATTACAGTTCATCTTGCATCTTCCCGTTTTATTTCAAGAGTTTCCATCAGCTTTTGCCTGGCTTTATATACCCGCCAGCGTGCTGTTTCTTCCGTCGTACCTAGCGCAATCGCCATCTCCCGAAATGCCATATCTTCCTGTGTCCTTAATAACAATGCTGCCTTCCATTCCTCGGGCAGTTTATCTATCGCTTGCTGCAACTTTTGGCTTGTCTCATTTTCTTGCGCCAACTCTTCTGGCCCTGCTTGACTATCCAAAACATCATTTGGCAAAAGTGAATTTTTACCCTTGCGGTTACGCACCCAGTTTGCGTAGGCGTTGTGCGCAATCCGAAAAAGCCACGCCTTCAAATTCGTATCGGGCCTAAGCCTGGTAATCGCCTGGTACGCCCTTACAAAAGTATCCTGCACCAAATCTTCTGCTGCGTGCGAGTTTCCTGTCAACCGAGCGACCCAACGATACAAGGATTCGTTGTAAAACATCACCAATTGCGCAAACGCTTCTCGGTCGCCCTGAACCAACCTTGCCAAGTTTGGTTCTAAAGCCCCGGGCTGGAATATCGCCAGCTTCGTTTCAGGTTTAACAACCTTGTGCGCCACCTATTCCTCGTTTCGCCTTTAGGTAGACTAAATACAGAACACTTCACCAAAGCTAATGTTGGCAAAGATTATTACCAGAATCCTTCGAATCACTTTAATTCTATGCTTAGAAAGGGTTTAGGATGCGATTTCAGGAAAATGTTTGCGTAACTTGGCAACCTTGGGTGCGACCACCGCCTGACAATATCCCTGCTCCGGATTATTCGTGAAATAATGCTGGTGATACTCTTCCGCAGGGTGAAACAAAGTCAAAGGCTCTACCTGCGTGACGATGGGTTTAAACCAGGTACCCGAGGCATTATTCTCTGCTATTTTGGCTTCAGCTTCTTTTTTTTGTTGCTCATCATGAAACAAAATAATGGAGCGATACTGGGTGCCAGAATCCGCACCTTGGCGGTTTAGCGAAGTGGGATCATGAATTGCGAAAAATACATCGAGAAGATTTTCATACGAAATGGTATTAGAGTCGAAAGTGATTTGAATCACCTCTGCATGGCCGGTTTGCCCAGAACAAATTAAAGTATAGGTTGGTTGAGGGTGTTGGCCTGCGCTATACCCCGAAACCACGGAGGAAACGCCTTTAATTCGCTCGAAAACAGCTTCCAAGCACCAAAAACAACCACCACCTAAAGTTGCAATTGCCATAGAGTGAGCCCCAAATTCAGAAATTGAATCGACTGGGAACGCTATACCTCTTGTATTTTAGACCCATAAGCTACCTTTTTCCATAACATATATCGGAAAAGTTGTGGAATTCTTACCTCCCCCTCAACTTCATCAAAACTTCAAGCCGTTACAACCCACACATCAAATCAAGGAAAAAACCCCAGGGTGAATTGACGATCGGGCTCTTTTCAAGTAATCTCACTAATGTCATTGAAGAATGACATTTGGGGCTGTGGCGCAGCTGGGAGCGCGTCTGCATGGCATGCAGAAGGTCAGGGGTTCAAATCCCCTCAGCTCCACTAAGAAAGGCCCGCTGTTATATCAGCGGGCCTTTTTCTTTTGCTTTCTTCCCTTCCCTTGCAACACTATATCTATGTTTAAGAAGATATTTTAATAACGGACTCCCACGATGATTAATCACTTTTCTCAACGCTTCAAATTTGCAGACTGGCCCAACTCAGCTGTGCCGCTAATAACCGCGGGGTTCTAAACTGTATTTACTTTGTCCTCGCCAAACGGAACCCAAAGCTGCCGTCCCGAGAGGTCAGCTCGTTGTAGAACCGGGCGGAAGAACGAACATCCGAAGCATCGCTGAAGAAAGACCCGCCCCGCAACACACGGTACTTATCCTTTGCAGGCCCCTTCGGATCTATCACCGATTCCTTAGGATACGCTGCGTACCAATCCTCGCACCACTCCCACACATTTCCATGCATATCATATAGCCCAAATGCATTGGGTTTATAACCCCCTACTGCTACTGGTTTCACAATCTTTACACCGATATTATAGTTCGCATCTTTGGCAGTAATATTATCCCCAAATGAATATGCAGTCGTGGTTCCCGCCCTGCAGGCATATTCCCACTCTGCCTCTGTTGGCAGCCTATAATCACCATTCGTCTTCGCATTCAACCTCTTTATAAACTCCTGACAATCATTCCACGATACATTCGTTACTGGGTACTTGGCATTCTTCCTATAACTTGGGTTATTCCCCATCACCGATTCCCACTGCCCCTGCGTTACTTCATACTTACCCATGTAAAAGGGCTTTGTTAAAGTGACCTTGTGCTGAGTTTTATCTTCATAGCCAACCTCTGTTGTAGGCAAACCCATCTTGAACTCCCCCGCTAGGATTAATACCATCTCCAACTTTACATCTTTCCCAAGATCAATAACCTCAGCCTTCCCGGGCTTCACTTCCTGTGCCGCCACTGTTAACGCACCCACCAAATATAACACCATTGCTATTCCTAGTATTCTTTTCATCTCTCACCTCTGGGGATAAAGTTAAATCATTAATACATTTAATTTAATATAATGTTTTTCCGCGTTTATTTAAATCCACACTTACCTAATCTGTTAAACCGACCTGCCCGCATAAGTCTAAAACTATCGACCAAAAACACATCCGAAAGATTAAAGAATTACATACCTCAAATTAAAAAAGCCTCCACAGAAAGCAGAGGCTTTTAAAATACAGAAATAGTAGGGCGCTAAGCAGTAATTACGGAGTCATCGCCAAGCGAAAACCGGTGGAGGCAAACCGATCGGTCGGCCCTAAATCTGAATTCCGATAGGCAGACCGAGCTCCCAATACAGTGCTGACGTAAGCCCCACCTCGCAAAATATGGCATTTCTCTATTGCAGGTCCCTTCAGGTCAGTTATGGCTCCCGCTGGGTAGATTCCATACCAATCCTCACACCACTCAAATACATTTCCATGCATGTCATAAAGCCCAAAAGAATTCGGCTTGTAACTCCCTACTGCTTTTATGCCGCTACCAAGAATATTTGCATCACTGTTTGTTATGCTATCTCCAAACGAATACACTGTACTTGTTCCTGCTCTACATGAATATTCCCACTCTGCTTCTGTTGGTAATCGGTAATTAC
>CAMDHK010000349.1 GCA_945897965.1 Candidatus Kuenenia stuttgartensis
CAGAAAGGCTTGAAGAACGATTACTGGATTTGCTTTTGCCAGGCACCTCGCCTTGGCAACCCGAAGATGAAGATGCAAATGCGAAAAGATGTTACTCCTAAAAATATTATCATGATCGGGCCTACAGGCGTGGGCAAAACTGAGATCGCACGAAGGTTGGCTCAATTGGTAGGAGCTCCGTTCTTTAAAGTCGAAGCCACCAAATACACCGAGGTGGGATACCATGGCAGGGATGTCGAAAGCATGATCCGCGACCTTGCCGAAGTTGCTGCAGGCATGATCCGTAAGGAACAACGGAAATCGGTGGAAACCAAGGCTGCAGAAAGGCTTGAAGAACGATTACTGGATTTGCTTTTGCCAGGCACCTCGCCTTGGCAACCCGAAGATGAAGATGCAAATGCGAAAAGCAATCATGCCCGGGAAATCCTGAAAGAAAGGCTTAATGCAGGGGAGTTGGAAGAGCGCATGGTGGAATTATCCATTGAGCAAAAGGTAGTGCCGGTGCAGGTGTTTTCCAACATGGGAATGGAGAATATGGATGCTGATTTTCAAAGCATGTTTGAAAAAATGCTGCCCAAGAACTCTCAGACTAGGCAGGTTAAAATCTGCGATGCCCGGAAAATTATTCTCGAACAGGAAACCGAGGCCTTGATCGATAGGCAGGCCGTAAATGAAAAAGCTGTTGAGCTTGTTGAGAACCAAGGGATCATATTTCTAGATGAAATCGACAAGGTTTGTACCAGTGGGCAATCGCAGGGGCCTGATGTTTCGCGTCAGGGTGTGCAAAGAGATTTGCTTCCCGTGGTAGAAGGCACCACAGTAAATACCCGTTATGGGCCTGTAAAAACCGATCATATTCTCTTTATTGCTGCTGGTGCGTTTCATGTATCCAAACCTTCAGATTTGATGCCAGAGCTTCAGGGGCGTTTCCCCATTCGGGTTGAGTTGACTGATTTATGTAAGGAAGATTTTTATCGGATTCTTACCGAGCCCCAAAACTCGCTCGCCACCCAGTATTCTGAATTACTTAAAACCGAGGGAATCACTTTGGAATTTACTAAGGATGGCTTAGAGGCCCTTGCAGACATTGCCTTTGAAGTAAATTCAACAACGCAGAATATTGGCGCAAGAAGATTGCACACGGTGATGGAAAGAGTGGTCGAGGAAATTAGCTTCCATGGATTGGATCTTGAAGAAAAGACCCAGAAAATAGATTCAGCCTATGTAAAAAATAGGCTGAAAGATGTGTTGCAAAGAGAAGACCTTGCCCGCTTTATTCTTTAAAAACCGGCTTAGGCAGAGAAGGAACTTCTGCCTGCTTTTTTATCGTTTTGAATCTTTTCCATGATCCAATTATTTGCATCCTTGAGCATTTCAGCGTGAATGCGATGGTTCGTACCATAAGTTCGCCAAAATGGATTCATGCCTGCAAGGATCATGCTGTCACGGTCTTTTTCGGCGGATCGTGAAGTAACAACCGAGTTGGCAATACCATGACCCATGAACACGGGTAAATTCTTCAAGGCTTGAACTCGCCATAATGGCGCTTGATGACGGGGCAGATGACCGTTAAGAGCTAAAATACCAGCAAACTTTTCAGGGTACTGGAAAGCCATTCGATAAGCCAAAGTTGCGCCTTCACAAAAACCAGCAAGGAAAACCCTGTTTAAGTTAATGTTGTAGGAGTCTTGGGTTTTTTCGATGGCATTAAAAATGTAATCTTCAACCATTGCATCGCAGGAACCGTCAGGGCCCCAGGTGTAAGCATTTTTGTGCTTAAGGTTTTTCTTGAACATAGTAGAATGCATGCCACGCAAAGAAATCGAAATATAATTGCGTCTGCTCATGTGTGGTGCGTAGCGTAAAACTTGCTCTTCATTGCAACCGTGCGCATGTAAATAAACAATCAAAGGGTAGGCGTAATTAGGTTCATAATGAACAGGTAAAAATGTCCGAAGCGGAAGTGCCGCTGGGGACAATACCTTGGAGTCGTAAAACCCCTCGGTAGGTTGTTGAGTGATCAAAGACAAATTAAGGGGAGCCATAAGCACTCCAAAGCTTTCTATTTTTTCCAAACGCCCCATGTTTTGAAATAAAACCAAGGCAAGCGTTAAGGATGTAATGCATTCCGTTGCGCAAAGTCTACGGTGTATCTCCGGTTGAGTCAACGAAAGACTTAAGCCAAACTTTGAAAAAAATGCTTATATGGAACCGAAAAGTGATGAATAATCCGGTTAGGTCAGGTAGGCCGAGATGGGCCGATTTGGAGAAATAGAACAGGTCTGCCGATAAAGACAAACCTGATGGCTGTGAAACAGTTGCCTAAACTATTTGTATTTACCAATTGTTTCATATTCGCCATGTTTACGCTTGAGCCGGTGAGGTCGTTGCAAATGGTTTAGGTTGTGAACAGCAAAGCCGAGGATTTTTACGGAAACTATTACGAAATGCGTAATAAGGTCTTTTCGAATCAAGCTTTAAGGGCGTTATTCAGGTTGAGGAGTGCTAGGAATAACCTTGAAGTCGATGGATTTTTTGCAAGAGCGTGGCACTTGGCCAGAAATTGCAGTTTCTTCCACACTTACCCATAGGGTGTATAAACCTGGCTGTAATTTAGGGGGCACCCTAAACTGAAAGGTGAGGTGGTAATCGGATCTTTGCGCCCTGCTGCGGTCAATTCGTGGCGGGAAAGCCATGTTAAGTATCTTCCCGTTGCTGTCATGGATTTCGAGATTACTTGAAAGCATGGATTCGTAAACTCCGTTATCCTTGCTGCAGTGCACATTTTCGACTTCGACATAAACCATGATTTTTTCGCCAGGTTGCGTGCCTTTGCCTTGCTGGAAACCAGGGTTGGAAGTCAAAGGATCGAAAGAGCCAAACCCATGGATATCTTTGCAGAACTGTAGGTTTTCTAAGTTTAGAGCAGCCTGCTTCCGCAGTTTTTCTTGTGCCTTACCAACCATATCCAAGGCTTGCGATGCTTCTTTTGAATTCAAAACATCATTTTTTAAAATCAATCCTGCTGCTGTTAAGAGGAATTCGACCATTTCAGGATTGGGTGCAGGGCCATTCTTTAAGGTTTTGCTTGCGTCTTCAGGCTTGTTTTCCAGAATTTGCTTGAAGGCCAAAACCGCTGGGCTCAAAGTTAAAACTTCTGGGATGAGTTTGGGTTCGGGCGGTTCTTTTTCTTCAACTGGAGCCTTTGCCACATCTAAATTAGGCTTTTTAGCTTCTAAAGTCGGCCCTTTAGCCTCTGTTGGCTTTTCGAAAATAGGCTTTTCAGAGATTAATAGAAAAGGTTCGATTTCTTTGCTTGCAATTGGTTTGTCTTCAGTCTTTTCTTTCTTGGCGAGTTCTTTTTCAGGCTCTGGCTCGGGTGGTGGCGGAATGCTTAAAGGTTGGGCCTTGCTTGCAGCCAATTTATCCTTAGCGTCCTTTTCTGATTTGAGTGAAAGAAGCTTTAAGGCAGGGGGTAGATCGTGTACTTTTAAAGATTTCTGCTCTTTGGGCGAATCGGAGTCCTTAATTTTTGCTGCTGCTGTTTTTTTTGTTACAAGCTCTGATATTGCAAGAACTTTGGTCGGGTCCTTGTTTTCGTCATCCAGCGAAACGGAACGATTGTCATTTGCAACAGGCATTTGCACTCGCTGCATCTTGGCTTGGCCAAAATTTGTGCAGCCACTTGCAATTTGCAAATAACTAACGATCAAAATCATTCGAAACAGCATAGCCATGAACATTCCTGTGCCTAAAGTTTCCTTTGGGGGGCAGCAATATCCTAGGACGGGGCTAAGGTCAACCC
>CAMDHK010000350.1 GCA_945897965.1 Candidatus Kuenenia stuttgartensis
GCATGTAAACAAAAAAAGGCCTGAAGGAAGTTAAACCTTCAGGCCTTTAAGTTTTAGTTTAGCAACCAACCGTTAGGGAAGTTGGAAGTTTTCGCCACCTTGCGCCGTTGCAAGGCCACCAGCAACCAAAGGGCTGATAGCATCGGTCAGGAAGCCAACATGACCATCAGCATACACAGCATAAGCACCACCAGTATGAAAACTGAATGGCTCATCATTAGGGCCATAGTTATTGGTAGCCCATGTTGATGCAAGGCTGCTAGGTGTATTATTGATCATCTTTCTTGTATTGCATGTACCTGCACTAGTTGTCGGTGCAGTTGCAGCGGTTGTCGCACAAGATGTACCACTCATAGCTGCAACAACTGGCCAAGTAGGAGGACCAGACCAACCATTGCCTTGATCGGGTTCAGCCCAACGACCAATACGACGATTGCCAGAAACACCAGGGGCTACAATACCGGTAGTTACATTTGCACCGCCATCAGGATCAACATATTTACTGGAAGTAGTAAGATTTGCACCGCTGAAAACTACACCACGACCAACATCTTCCATAAGCGCAACGGTATTGCTGGTGCCATCAGAAACAGCAGTCAAGCTCATGCCACCAGTCATAGATGCTACATAAGTATCTGCAACAACAGCACCAGTACCACCCTTTTTGTAATTGACGTTACCCGTCAAGGTTAGAGCGCCTTTTTTCTTACCCGCATTATTATTCCAGCGCATTCCAAATGTGGGATCGATATCGCAGTAGGCGATGGGCATGTAATCGGACAATCCATAATTTTGCGCATCCTTGCCCTGATGAGCAGGGTTCGCTGGGCAAACAAAAGCTTTGATCACGGTTTGGAATGGCACTTGCGTTGCTGCAACACCCGTTGCACCACCAACATCATTAGATGCATAATGCCTTGCGGGATTGATCAGTTTATAAACATTTTCCTGCTCCATATAAGGTAGAATTGCAGTAAATGTAGAAATAGTATCAAAAGCAGTTACCCCAGTACCGGTAATGCCTTCACCCGAGGTTGGCAAAACACTATAAGTGCTGGCAAAGTTATGCAAAGATAGGCCAACTTGTTTCAAGTTATTAGCACACTGAGTTTTGGCAGCGGCTTCTCGCACCTTCTGCACAGCAGGTAACAACAAACCAATCAAAATTGCAATGATTGCAATAACCACTAAAAGCTCGATCAAGGTGAAAGCCTTCTTTCCCTTTTTCAAATCAACAAATAGCTTAAACATCAAATACCCCCCCTAAAATAAAAAATAAAAAACAACAAACAGAATGCCATTAAGCTTCTAAGAAACTGCAATAGATTCAGAAACCATAATAGATTCAATTTTTCTATTATATTGGAGATAATGTAGTTCATGAGAAGATGTCGTGTTTATTTTGTGAAGAAAATTCTACACAAACGCCCCTTGTTTTCCCATTGAATGTTGATTGTATTAAGGGGCTTAACCCGGCGGCACCTTCAATATTCATCACTTCTTCACAAACCAACACCCCAATTTTTATAAAATGAAATTTCTTTGAACTATTAGGTGCAGGCACCATGAAACCCTTATTTGCAATCGCCTGCCTGCTTGCCGCCTTCTGCATGAGCAGCATCCAACCCTTGCTGGGAAAGATGCTTCTACCCTCTTATGGTGGTTCCAATTCCGTCTGGACCACCGCAATGCTATTTTTCCAAACCTGCCTTCTTGCGGGATATTTTTATTCTTATCTGCTATCTCGCTTCACCTCCCCATTACTAGCCTGCATTATCCATAGCACCCTTTGGCTGCTTGCATTTCTAACCCTGCCTTTTTCCACCACACAGTATCAAACCGAATCCCTGACAAAATATGCAGCTCTTGAACTCCTAATCAATCTCATCAGCCATGCAGCTTTCCCTCTTACACTGCTAAGCGCAAGTGCCCCCCTACTACAATGGTGGTTTGCCAATACCCAACCAAAATCGGACAACCCCTACTCCCTTTACATTGCCAGCAATGTGGGAACCTTGGCAGGCCTGCTTTCCTACCCTCTTTTAATTGAACCTGCATTGGGTCTGCAAATCCAAAGTAAGGGCTGGTTGGCTTGCTGGATCCTCCTCACACTAACATTAAGTGCATGCATCTGGATGGTTATTACTAAGCGGAAGGCAATCATACCCGATGCCAATATTTCGCCCACGATGACTTACGCCCCGAATAGGATGCGCTGGCTGTTCCTATCCTTCATTCCATCTAGCATGATACTTGCCATCACCACTAAAATCTCTCAGGAATTACCCCCCATGCCCTTGCTTTGGCTGGGCCCACTATTGGTGTACATGCTGACCTTTATTCTCGCCTTCCTAAATTGGAAACAAAAACTTTGGAACTTAGTTTTATGGGCGAACGCGTTGGCGCTAATTCTACAGCTCTCCCTGACTTTAGGTGCTTTCCCCATAGGCTTTGAAGTGCTGGCTTTCTTCTGGTTGCTTTCCCTCTTACTTGTTGGACTGGTTTGCCATGGGCTTCTTTATCAATCCCGCCCACCAGTGCAATACCTCACCGAATTTTATCTATGGCTTGCAGCAGGGGGGTTTTTAGGAGGCGTATTTCAAGCCCTCATCGCGCCCACGCTTTTTCCCGACCTCTACGAATTCTGGATTTCTCTTGCCCTTGCTGCTTTTGCAATTCCCAACCTACCCTGGCTTCAAACCAATCACACCAAACTTGATCACAAACCCCTCCGCTGGATCATCGCCCTAGCCATTGCTGTCGCAATTTTCCTTCTCGCCCTTCAAAATTCACCTTACAAAGGTCTTCAATGTGCGGTAGTTTTGGTGCTGATACCATACCTACCCAGACCCATCCTGTTTGGCATCGTTTTTTCAACCATTGTTTTTATCAAACTATTTTTGGTCGACTCAATTGACCAAAACCTAATTTTCCAAGAACGCAGCTTTTATGGTGTCCACAGGGTTTCCACAGGAACCAATCAAAAAGTTCGCTGGCTCTATCATGGCATCACCGAACATGGCGCCCAGATCATCTCCGAATCAGGGAAACCACCTTACTCTCCACTTGTTTATTACCACCCGTTTGGCCCCGCAGGCCAGATTCTTCTACGAAGGACCCAGCTTAAAAATATTGGGCCCATCGGGGTAGTAGGCCTAGGTGCCGGTTCCCTTGCTTGGTATGCTGCTTCAGGTCAAAAAATCGAGTTTTTTGAAATCGACCCCATGGTTGCCCGCATTGCATCCAACAAAAAGCTTTTTACTTACCTGCCCGAATGCAAGGGAGAATATCATATCAAGCTCGGGGATGCCCGCACCAACCTGAAGCAAGAACCCGATTCCAAATTTGGTATTCTTATTCTCGATGCCTTTTCTTCCGATGCCATCCCCGTACACCTGCTCACCAAAGAAGCCATCCAAACTTTCGTAACCAAACTTCAAGATGATGGCGTATTGCTTTTTCACATTTCAAACAGGCACCTAGATCTTCGCCCACAATTAAATGCAGTAGCAAAAGAACTGGGTTTAATTGCACTCGTGCAAAATCAAGGTAAAGATAAGATTTCTGAACGCGAGGCGAAATCAGGCCTCGCCCCTTCCATGTGGGTAATCATGGGCCGTAATCCAAAAACACTTGCGGATCAAATCATCCCGGAAAAATGGGCACCTCTTCCCAATACTCCTTTCCGACTATGGACCGATGATTTCTCTTGCGTGCTAAACGCTTGGCGCTAAAACCAGCATTTGTGATGGTCAGCAAAGAAGAAGCATTTGCCACGGATTAACACGGAATTACACGGAA
>CAMDHK010000351.1 GCA_945897965.1 Candidatus Kuenenia stuttgartensis
TTATCCAACAATATTCTTGTAGGTGGTGGAGCGATTATTTATTTAACCAACTCCATCGCCATTTGGGGAAGTTACAATGCTGGTTTAGTAAAAGATCTACCACCCTATATTTCTTATTTTGGTACGGCCTTCGCTTTTTAATTTTTTTAATACTCAACCAAGTGGCCAACCCTGAGCCAGAACCACTTTGCTTTTTCTTTTTCTTTATGGGCTTCTTGAGTAGCCGCAAACTTTAGTCACTGCTGACTTGTAATTACACTAGAAATGGGCTTTACATTCAAACAACCACAGGGGCGGTATTAGTATTACTGACCCGGGTGCCTTTCCATTGCAGATAGGCAAGAAGCAGAGCGCCCGCAAGGAATAGAAATAGACTGACATTGCTTTCTAAAGAAACCGGCCTAGGGTCGCTGCGTAACAACTCATTAAGAAACCTATGCATTGCATAGAACATCATCAAAATAGCAGTCAACTGGCCAACCCTAGTTTGAAACGGTTCGAAGGAAAGAAGAAAAAACAAAAGCAAAGCCATGCTAATGGTTTCATAAAGTTGTGCAGGATGAAGGCCCAAGCCATGGGGTTGCAAAACCAATTCTTGTTTGCCTTGAATTTTGAGTTGCAGAGTTTTCTTGCCTCTGGGCCAATCGTTGTTAAGAATCATCCCGAGATCGAATGGGTTCTTAACCATCTGGCCTTCCGCTTCGATGATGATATCACCTTCAGCAATCCCTGCTTTTTTTGCAGCAGAATCGGGTTCAACTTTGCCAACGACAGCTCCCTGCCCTTTTTGATTCTCTGAAAAAGTAAAGCCTGTTGCAGTTTGCAAACCAGCCCGCACAAGATCATAGCGAGCAGGTGCAGCCAACGGAAAATAAATGGCAATCGCTGGTTGCGAAGGCTCCACGATCTGACCAAAACAACAACCATTCATCAAGCAGCCAATTCTTCCAATTGCAATACCCAAGGCAACCGAAGGGGCGAGGATATCGATAACCAAAAGGGGCTCAATGCGTTTTGGCCTAAGGACCATGAACCAATAAGCAAAAAATCCGAGAGTGCCTCCCAAAACCGAGCCATAAAGAATGATGCCACCATCCCAGATGCGGGGGAAATTCATCAGAAATTCTGTAAAGGTAAGTTTTTGTTCGTAAAGAAAAAGAGTTCTAGCGCCTAGAAGGCCCGCAACAAATATCCAAACAGATAAATCATGCACGATTTGTGCATCAATACCTTTTGCTACTGCTCGTTTTCCTGCAAGCCAGGTACATACGATGAAGGCAATAAAAAGCATCATACCAAAGCCATAAACCGGAATACCTTCGGGTGTAAAGCTGGTATAAACAGGTATACGAAAAAGAATCTGCATCATGCCTAAGGTTCCTTAACGGGTGCAGGAATGATTCCCACAGGTTTTCTTATATCGTAAATTAAAGGACTTATCGAGTCGGATCACCAGCTTTCTTCCCTTGGGGCTTTTTTTTATGGTATTGGAACCTAATAACCCGCAATTAAACTCTTCGATAATAAGCATGCGCATTAGCCCAAAAGTCTGGCCATTCCTCTCCACATTTGCATTTTCTTCAGCCATTCTTGTCGCTGTTGCTTGGTCTCTGCCTGATTCAGAACATAAAAACATAGTCTTTGGCATTCTGATGCTTCTCATTGCATTATCCTCATGGGTTCAATGGAAAAAGAGCTTAAGACTTCATGTAACCAAAGGGACTTTGACCTTTCATTCCCCGCTGGGAATTATCACGCCCATCACCAATATTAGCCATGTTGCATTTGATCCCAAAGGGGCTTTGCAATTTTCGCTCTATAATCCAGACTTGATCTACCCACCTGAGAAAATTGGCTTGATAAATCAAACGATGGAAGAAGAAGGATATAACTTTGAGATCAAGGGTATAAGTAAACCACTTGCCATAAAAATCTGTAAAGTTTGCAATCTTAGCCCTGACTATTTAATTGAAAATGAATTGGAACCAGACGAAATACGAGATATAGAATCCTTTCAATCCGTACTAGCGCAAAAACAACCTTGGGCTCCCATAAGCTACACCTTGTTTGCAATTAACATCCTTATTTTTCTAGCAATGTTGTATGCAGGGGTTGATCTGTTCCAACCTACCACAGAACAACTTCTTAGGTGGGGCGCCAACGCGGGTCCAAAAACTATGGATGGCGAAGCTTGGCGGCTTCTTTCAAGCGCATTTTTGCACATTGGATTAGTCCACCTTGGTGTGAATATGTTTGTGCTCTGGAAAGTTGGGCCCTTTCTTGAAAGGCTATTTGGAAGTGTCACCTTTCTGATTTTTTATCTTGTAAGCGCAATAGGGGGCAGTGAAGCCAGCCTATGGTGGAACGAGTTTGGAGTAAGTGCAGGAGCATCCGGGGCGTTGTTTGGGATATTCGGAAGCTTGCTGGGATATTTATTGGCCAAGCCCCCCGGAATATCTGCAGCAATTATGACCCAGCTTCGATTTTGGGCAATAAACTTCATCGTTTTAAATATCGCTTTTGTGTTTTTTCTTGCGGGGGTCGATCAGGCTGCGCATGGTGGTGGAGCACTGGCAGGATTACTAATTGGTCTTCTTGCGGGGGCGATTCAAAAGAACTCGGTTTTAAAAACACCAATTCTCAAGCATGGTATTTTGTTGCTTGCTGGAGTTGGGTTATGTTGGGCGAGTTGGTTTACGCTGCAAAAAGAAACTGCAGATAAATTTATAGCAATTAAGACCTTTGAACGATTCGGGAAAGAAGAAGAATCCCTGCTCGAGAAGTTTACTAATGGGCAAAACCAACTGAGAAAAACCCAACTGACAGAAGATGGATTTGCAACACTTTTGGAAACAGAAATAACCCCGGTTTGGTCGAACTATGCGACAAAGTTTAATGGCTTTAAAAAGGTTCCAACCCGTTGGTCAGGTTGGTATCCCGATTTTGTTGTGTACTTGAACACTCAGGTGATGGCTCAGACCCTTTTAATGGAAGGGATAAAAACAAAAGACAAAAGCAAGGTGGAAAAAGCGCACGAGAAGTTTTCAGAAGCAGGAGATTTAGTGATGAAAATAACCACCGAGATGAAAGCGAAGAGTAAGAATAAAAGCGAATAATAAAGCTTAATGTATACAACTCAAGGCTTGGTTTTCTGCCCTAAAGGCATGAGATTAATTTCCAAACCGCCCGCGCCTAAGTATTGATCCAACAAACCCAGGTTCCCCTGATCGCGAAGTTTTGCAAAGATCTTACTTCGTTCGTCCTGCCAAATTTGAAGTAGATAATCGGGATTGGTTTTCCGACCTTCAAGGTATTGCTGTAGCCTGGCGAGAAAGCGTTCTGCATCTTTACTGGCTTGTAGAATCATGTTGTTGGTAATAGCTAGGGTTTCCTGTTCGAGTCTGAATTTATCGGATTCTGACTGCCTGAGTTTACTTTCGGTATCCTGCTCTGCCTTGTTAAGCATTGTGGTTACGGAAGTTTGGGCCCTTGCAACAGCATCAAAAGAAGGTTTGACTTCATCAGGGGGCGCAACAAGAGAAACACGAACATCCAAGAGTTGGACCCCGAGATTGCATCCTTGGATTCTCTGTGCAGTTTTATTAAGGATTGCAGGGCCCATCGAAATCTTGCCTGCAAGCAATGCTTCATCAACGGTTTTACTTGCAATCCACATTGCAGTTTCAGATTCAACATAGCGTTTCAGAAATTCGGGAATGATAGGCGAATTGAT
>CAMDHK010000352.1 GCA_945897965.1 Candidatus Kuenenia stuttgartensis
AGGCGGGATTTAATGGTTGAATTCACTTCAACCTTAAGGGGTTGGCCGGGCTTTACAATGTTATCGACCACACGCAAAACGGTTCCTGCATCTTTAATAGCAGGCAACTTGAAGCTACCGGCCATACCACTAGGACTGGTGATTTTAACTTCATAACTTGCATCTTTTTTGGGAGTTAGCTCAAACTTTCCCAAACCCTGATTGATACCTGGCTCTTTTTCATCAGTCAGGGTTTTAACCTGATTCAAAATCTCAACCCCGTTTTCAAAAACAGAAGCAACCACATCTGCTGGCTTGCCCAAAGGTGTTCTAGCCTGAAAATAGATCCTGCTTTTAATCCCTTGAATCAAGTCACCACCCTCAGGGAAAAACTCAATGTCCAGTTTGTTAACAACAACAGGAACAGGCTTCACCAAGGTTTCCGTATTACCACCATCATCAAACACCACAGAAATACTAGCCTGACCTTTTTGAATAACAGCGGGCAACTTAAACTTCAATACAACTCTTCCCAGGGCATCAGTTTGGAAACGAACCTGATCAGCATTGGGGTTGCCATCCACCCCTATTTGCACGCCATCCAAATTAATGGAAGCAAACACCGGCTTACCCGATAAGGGTTTGCCATCAGAGGAAGCAGCCTTGCAATTGGCGACAACTTCATCACCTGGGCCGTATGATCTTCGATTGAAGTCAAGTTCTTTATTAATATTAGATTTTTGATATCGGTTAACAATAAATTTACGAACCTGATCAGGGAATCGGCCTGACTGATCCTTAACCGTAAGAATGTATTCCCCACCGGGCGCCATCGGGTCAATCAAGAAAGCACCTGAACCAACGCCTTTCAAAGGTTTACCATCAGGGCCTTTGATTAACTCTGCTGACTTATCGGGGCGTGAAATCCCGCCCATTCCCTGCCCTACAACTTTTTGTTCCTGTGTAGGGGTTGTTAAAACAAAGTTGAGCGCAAAATCTTCGTAGGGCGGCCTTAGGCTGAAGCGCTCTAAAACTAAGGCACGAAAATAAACGGTTTCGCCTGGCTGATACATCGGTTTATCAGTTGAAAGATGCGCAACATAAACAGCAGAAGCAAGCTGTAGCCCCTCCTTGATTTCAAGCTGTGCGCCTGATTCCCTTTTTGCTGAAACGATTAGCGTGGGATTACTCCCGGCCCGCAATGGCAAATCTGGGGGTACAACGATCTGCAACTGACCCTGCCTAGTAAGCTGGGATGCTACAGGAAATCTGGTTCCTGGATTTGCTTTATCTTCAACGAAAGCTTCAACTCGAGCCTCGACTGGCCTGCTCAAATTATCCTGCGTAAGAATCTGATAGCTGTTGGGTGCCCCAGGCTGCAAGGTCGCAGGCCCTGTTATCAATACTTTAAGTTGCTTTTTTTGAACTTCTTCAATGGCTTGATTTGCCTTAGCCATACCTTCGTTTTGTAATTGCACTACAGCTTTGGCTTTTACATTAAAGTTGGATTGAACTCTGGCGGCATATTGCTGATGATGCTCGACAACCGTGGAATTGCCTATGAAATCATAGGTACCAATGCCTGCGGGAATGCCAATACCAAGCGTAAGCACCGAAGCAACCGCCCACATCCAGATCCGGGCATTCTGCATACCGGGGACCGCAGATGCTCCATACTGCAGTATTTTTGCCTGCTGTAATTCTTTCGCAACATCTTTAGGTGGAGTAAATTTAACTTCAGGGAACTGAGCCTTCGAAGCTTTCACAAGAATCTCTTTTTGCGACAAGGCCTTCTTTAATTTTTCGCCACACACTGCGCACTCTGCGCAATGGGAAGATAGCAAGGATTGATCTTGATCATCCAGCAAGCCATAAAGGTATTCGAACAGTTTATCTTCAGTATTACTACAGTTCCACATTTTAGAAATCTCCGGCAAATAATTTGTTGACCGCTAATAAGAATTAAAAATCAGGAAAGGGCCACCTTTAGTTTTTGCAGCGCAGATCGCATCTGCGTTTTGATAGTGCCTACGGGCCGGTTTGCAGTTTCAGCAATTTGCTCATAAGTCATTTCAGCATTTTGCCTGAGCAGAAAAACTTCTTTTTCTTCGGGGCGAAGATCCATTAGAGCGGTGCGCAACTGCGCGACCATTTCGTTTTCTTGAAGCGATTCCAATGGGGAAACAGCACTTTTATACATCATGACATCCTCTTCGGGCATTGTTCGTGTTTTTCGCTTCCATGCACTTTTACGCAGATCCTTGGCGGCATTGATTGCCACCTTAAAAATCCACGCTTTTAGATTTAGAACATCAGGCAGGGCATCTTGTTTTTTCCAGCATCGTAGGAACGCATCTTGAGCGATATCTTGGGCATCGTCTTTATTCCCAAGAATAAACCAAAGGGTACTAATCAGCTCGTCCCTTATTTGATTAAAGGTCGCCAATAACCGTTCACTATTGGATTGATTACTATCCAACTTCAATGGTGCACTTCCATCCTCGATGATGCTGGGGCGCTTCATGTTTCACACTCATAAGACGAAGCAGGAAACAAAAAAGTTTTACAGATTGGGCTATGATTTGCGTTTTTCATTCTTCCATCCATGATTACTACGAGAACACTTCAAGCTATAGCCACTACAAAATCTTAATGATTTTAAGTAATTTTAGTTATGACACTAGCACAATCACTTGATTGCAGTTACAATAATTGAATGGATTTTAAAGGTAGAAATCCGTTTCCAAATGGAGTTGGCAATGAGTACCACGCAAGAAACGCTTAAGAGTTTGCTTGAAATTGGTGAAAGCAAAGGATTTGTTACTTTTCAGCAAGTGTTTAATGCTGTTACAAAAGAAAAATCCGACCCCGAACGACTCGACAAATTATTGACCTTGCTCGAAGAGCATGGTATCGAAATCATTGACGATGAAAATGATGATTAATTATCTCCTGCCTGCGCCTTTTGCAATTGATCCAGCAAAAACTGGATCGTAGGGCGGTCGGCAGGTGATGAAGATTTAAACGCATATACCACTTCGCCTTTTGCATCCACTACGAAATCCCCACCCAATTGAAATAAGTCATCCTTGGAATAGCCCAAGGATGGTAGCCATCCTGTTAGTATTCTTCCCATAAACGTCCACAACACTTTAGGTAACAGAAAATCCTTCCACTGGGCAGAGCCCAATTCAAAAACCTTGTATGCCTCTTTTTGCGAATCGCTTACTAATGGGAATGGCAAATTCAACTCTTGAGCGAGTTTAAACGCCTCGGCGGGTGAAGAAAAAGTGATTGCGACAACTGTCGCATTAATATCTTTGAACAATTGGTATTGATCACGGATATCGCCCAGATGGGCTCTGCAAAGCACTCAGCCCAAATGCCTGAGAAAAACCATAAGAATGGGGGCAGGGCCAAAAGATCCCAGCTCCCTGATCTGATTTTGTGTGTCTTGAAACTTTAACAATAAATGGTTCATTGGGTTCAACCAGGGTAAAACATCGAAATTAAACCTACCTATTCGACATTATAGCCCCCATCTTCACATGGTTAAAACTTAAAACACGAATCTTTGATGCAATCGTTAAAGTTGACACTTTCGTTACGTCGATAAAAACCTTGCAGATACTCCATGCCATTACCTCGATTGAAGAGAAATGGTTTTAAGCGGGAACGGGAAACCCGGGTGCGTTTAAGTTGTAGAAAGGTGTCCGATATGAAAACCAGAAAAAAACACATTGTAGGCGGG
>CAMDHK010000353.1 GCA_945897965.1 Candidatus Kuenenia stuttgartensis
GATGAATCAGGGTTTACAGGCACAGTTTTCGAGAGCGAAGAACATACCCATTTTCGGGCAGGGGCAGTCGCGGAAATACATGATTCCCAGATAAAGCCCGGGTGCGATTTCTCGTACTTCATCACGGGCCTTCTGTGCCCATTTTGGACCACTCGCATAATCAAATATCACGGATGGTTTACCATCCAACCAGCTTTCTTCCTTGGAAATCGATGCTGCAACCTTCTGCTTTTTTCCAACTTGGTTCAGCATAATGGCTTCATTGGTGTAGATGTTCTTACCCTTCCAAACCAAGCCGATGGCTTCGCTACGGAGTTGATGACCAAGTTTATCGGGTTTAGGAAAAGCCTTGCCTTTTAAATAGCCATCGCTTGGCTCAAAAACTTTACCATTTCTGTAAAGTTCTTCTAATTGAGAAGCACTCATCTTTCCTAGGGAGTCAATATTAAGAGTGGGTTGCGCATTAAGGGGTAGCGCAAGAACAACAGTTGCAAGCAAAGTTGCGTAGTAACAATGGTTCAAAGTAGTGGTCTCTAAAAACAAAGGTTCTGTGTAATTTTCGGAAGAAAGCACGGATAAGTTTTAAAGATTTGCGGGTGGGAAAGGAATCTTGATTGGTGGGAAGTGTCATAATCGCTAGAAGCGAAAATGAAGGATCAAGAATGCGATTTTGGGCTTTGATAAAGTCGACTTGCGATGAACCCAAGGGCTGCAATGGTTGCAAGGCCAACTGCGATACCTAGCCAGGGGGTTTGTATGAATTGATTGCGATCGGGGGATTTTGAAATCAAAAGGTTTTCATTATTAGTTTCTGCAGAATTTGTTTTTGGAATGATTATGGAGGTTGAAGAAACGTGCCCTGCCCCATCATTGACAAGGATCTTGTATTTGCCTGGAACAGGAGCAGGAGTTTGGAGTTTGCCTTCTTTGTCGGTTTTTTCAGAGAGGATTTTTTCTCCTGCCTCATTTTCAATCGTAACAATGGCACCTGTAGCAGGGCTATTATCGTGAAAAAAAACTTCGATATGAATCTGATTATTTTTTAGGCGGACTTCCACCCCCATTGCATGGGCTAATGCCACAGCGGGGAATAACGAAAACAAAAAAAGTGCAGCAAATAATAAACGGTAAGTCAAAGAGCAACCCCCAAGGTTGTAGTAAAACATTGCGCAAAGCAATATTCGATCGAATGTCACGATTATGAAATTAATAATAAACCTTTGTCGGGTAGTAGCAAGTAAATATCACTTCGAACCATCATGATCATTTTCTTTCGGCTTATGACATGGTATTGTGTAAAAATCATACCATTGTTTTAGGAACAGGAAAGATCATGCATAACGAACCTATATGCCATCCCAACAGGCGAAATATTATTGCAAGCGCAGCCGGCTTTTTAGCTGCAGCGCTGGTTTCTGAAATCAAAGCAGAGGGCGGGGCAGAGTACTTTCCTGCGATTGATACCCATACTCATTTTTACGACCCAACCAGGCCGCAGGGTATACCTTGGCCAGGCAAGGGTGATCCGGTTCTTTATCGGAAAGTCTTGCCTGATGAATTTCAAAAACTTACCGCTCCTTACAATGTGCAATCTACGATTATTGTGGAAGCGAGCGCGTGGGTGGAAGACAACCAATGGCTTTTGGATCTTGCGAAGGGGGATAAATTTATTGCGGGGATAGTGGGCAGGCTCGATCCCGCTGACAAAGAGTTTTCCGCACATTGGAAACGCTTCGCCAAGAATCCGCTTTATGTGGGCATACGGGTCAACCACTCCGATTTGCAAAAAGGTTTGGAGGATAAAAGTTATCTTGAGAACCTTCGTATGATCGCAAGTGATCAAAGGCAGTTAGATGTCAATGGCGGGCCCGCCACCCCCGTTGAGGTTGCCAAGCTTGCAAAGCTTATTCCTGATTTAAGGATAGTGATCAACCATGAGGCGAATCTGGTGATCGATGGCAAGGATGTTCCCAAAGATTGGCTTGAAGCAATGCAGTTGGCTGCAAGTAATAAGAATGTATTTTGCAAGGTGTCAGCATTGGCAGAGGGAACGAGGAAAACGATGGGTGATGCGCCCAAGGATCTGGAGTTTTATAAGCCTGTGTTGGATTCGCTTTGGAATGTATTTGGCGAAGATAGGTTGATCTTTGGTAGTAACTGGCCTGTAAGTGTAAGGGCAGCAACTTACGCAACAATTCATAAAATCGTGCACACCTATTTTTCGAGCAAGGGAAAAGTTGCAGCAGAGAAATACTTCATGAAGAATGCGATTGCAGCGTACAAGCCGCCAACCCGAAGTTAATTAAAAGCACTGCAAAATCAAAAAGTCAACGCATGCTTAACTGAGGTTGATCATTGGTTTACATGCACGACTTTTGCAGGCGGGAAGCCATTGAAGTGGGTGCTGCTTGCGTTTGAATAAGCTCCGATGTTTTCGCTGTAAAGAAATTCATCGAGTTCGAGGTCTGGCAGGTTTTCAGCAAGGCTGATGGTATCGAGGGCATCGCAGGTTGGGCCGAAAACCGCACAAAGCTGCTGCGGGCCTTTTTTGAAGCTCTTCATGTGGTAAATGCAGTGGTCAAATATGATACCCGAATAGGTATGGTAGACCCCATCGTTTACATAGTAACAAAGCTTATCATTGCGCAAAGCCTTGCCAATGATTTTCGAAACCGCGGTACCAGCAGAGGCCACTAAAAAGCGCCCAGGTTCTGCAAGAATCTCGATATCCTTGGGGAAGAGCCTATCGATTTCGTGGTTGATGCTTTTTGCAAGTACGCTAATATCTGGCACGCTATCATCGTAAAGGGCGGGGAAGCCGCCGCCTATATCCAAAAGCTTAAGATTGTAACCCGCAGTTTTAGCTTCGGAAAAGATGCCCGCACAAAGGTGCAGTGATTGAATATAGTTTTGTGGATTCGTGCACTGACTGCCCACATGAAAAGAAAGCCCTTCTACGGTAAGGCCATGGTCGTGGGCGAATTTAATCAGGCCAACAGCTTCGCCAGGCAGGGCGCCAAACTTGCTCGAAAGTTCGACCATCGAGCCCGTGTTCGGAACCCGCACGCGAAGTGCAAGGCCTGCATGAGGTGCATATTTCGCGATTTTTAAAACTTCTTCGTGGTTGTCGTAAGTTACAAGGGGTTTGTATTTATCAAGCTCTGTAAGAGTTTCCACCGGCTTGATCGGATTCGCATAAATGATCCGATCCCAAATGAAATCTTGTCTTTGCTTGGCGGGCAGGTGAGCAATAAGATCGTGAACGGTGTTGAATTCCTGAATACTTGCGACATCAAAGCTGCTGCCCAGTTTGTAAAAAGTTTCGACAATTGCAGGGTCGCTGTTCACTTTCACTGCATAGTAAACCTGAACCCTGGGGAAGTTCTTTCGAAACAGTTTGTAATTCTTGATAAGTTCCTTGTGATCCACGACGAACAGTGGAGTGCCATGGGTTTTTGCAAGTTTGAGAAGGGTTTTTTGATCCATGGATGAAAGCTCACAATCTTGAATTTAATTCGTCTTTGATACTTACCTAAATGATAGGGGCTGAAGTTTACTTTTAAAAAACAGCCCCGCAAAAGATTCAACGAAAGTTAATCCCCATCATTGATCAGGAAGTTTTTAAACTGCCAAGGATCGGATAAATCCTGCTCTGGTTTGTTGTAGCCATTGAAAGCATTGGCGTAATCACGAAGCGGAGTCCAATCAGA
>CAMDHK010000354.1 GCA_945897965.1 Candidatus Kuenenia stuttgartensis
AGTTAGTTCCTAAGTTTTTGTTGTTTCATGCATCCTCGGCTGTGTTCTGGCTCTTCTTGACAACGAAGGTGCTGGAATCGCGCAAATGGAAGTAAGGGATTTTAGAGTAAACATGAGCGAGTCAAATAACATGAATAATGGATTGATCAATGGGTTATCTAAAAACCCGATAGTGATGAATTTTGGCGCATTCTTAATGGCTGCGATTTTTGCCCTTACCTGTGGGATTATTTCCTGGAGGCTGGGCCGCCCCGCAATGGCTTATATTATCTGGTCCGGCTCGCTTGCTGTTTTCAGCGCAGGCGTTGGCTTTGTTTTGGGTAACCGAAACCGTAATGAAACCTCCCCAGAAAACGCGCTCCGAATCGGACTTATTTTCCTCGGCGGCGGTATTGGTTTTGCCACCGCTATCCTTGGCCTCTTTCTTCCACTGAGTGAATACAGCGACATCTTTGGTGGGGGCCTTGCACAATGGCGCAAAAACCCAAACACCGTTCTTCTTTGTGCTGGCCTTCTTTTTGGCGGCCTTGCCCTTATGTTTGGTAGCGTCATGCTCGCCAAAAACTTTGAAAAATCCAGCGTCGGGCTTCGAAGGCTTCTTTATGGCACCAATGCTTTTCTTACCGGTATGCTTCTTCTTACCGTGCTTGGCGTTGTTAATGTTCTTGCTTATGTTCCCATGGGCAAATTAGACTTCTTCAACCGGACTTTTGATTTTACCGCCTCAGGCCTTTATTCAATTAGTGAGAGCACCCAAAATTTCCTCTCCAATCTTAAAGAACCCGTTAAGGTTTATGTCCTTCTTCCTAGTAATAACCTTATCACGGTTGAAACTGAAACCTTGCTTGAAACCTTCAAGACGCATACCAAAAATATCACTTGGTCTTCGGTTTCTCGCGATCTCGATGCTCAAGAACTAGCTAAGCTTCAGGAAAAATATCAGATCCCTGATTCACTTGGCTTGCTCGTGGTTTATGGTAGTGATCAAAAACCTGTTTATGACTTTATCAAGTATCCCGATCTTTACTCCATTCCACAACAAGACCCTCGCAACCCTAATGCCGATAGTGGAAGTTTTCAATTCCTTGGCGAAGCCCAGCTTATTAAAACAATTACCTTCCTTTCCGAAGGCAAATCCCAAGCGGGGGTGTTCTTCACCCAAGGCAATGGCGAGCTTAGCATCGATGATAAAAACCCAGGCTCTGTTGCGGGCATTGGCACCCTTTGGGATGAAACTGCAAAGGGGAACTTCAAGCTTGATAAAATCACGCTTGATCGAAACACCAAAAAAATCCCACAAGAAGCTGATGTGGTGGTGATGGCACGACCTAGGTTCGATCCACCCCCACAAGCGATCGATGCCCTCCGCAATTATCTTCGTGGCACTGATGGCAAAAAAGGCCGTTTGCTTTTGCTTCTTGATGTTGAAGTGGAACAAGTTGCAGGAAAGAAACAAGTCATCCCCATGCCCAACTTGAAAGTGCTTTTGCGCGAATTCCAGGTTGATGTTGCAGATGACCAAATCTATAACCCTCTTAACGAACGCAAGCCTTCTATTATGACCATCATGGCTTCCGATAAAAGCAACAATCCTATTGCCAAGGCTTTCTTAAAGGGCCGTTCTGCAACTCTTTTCCTGTTCGATGGCATTCGAACGGTTAAGCCCTTGGCACGGGTTCCCAATGCACCACCGAATCCAATTAGTGCAGAAGAAATTTTGCTGACGGACCCCCGTATTCCTGTCTGGGCTGAAACAGATATGGGTGCTAATCCGCAAGAAATCATTGCTGAGTTGCGCAAGGATGAAAAGAAGGCTCAACAAAAACTTCAAGGTGGTCAATTACCCGTTGCTGTTGCAGTGATGGAAAAAGGTGCAGCAGACCCATTGGCTCAAATCCCAGGCCATGAAGGCATGGCTCCGACCGAAGACAAACCTAGGATGGTTGTTTTTGGGGATGCATCTTGGGCAAGCAATGAAGGCATCAATGGTAGGTTTGGCGAAAGCAGCCTTTCCCTTTTCAACACCAGTATTTCCTGGTTAAGAGATCGATCAGATCTCGGGGCAAAGCCCAAGGGTCAGGAACGCAAAGATTACAAGTTTAATGTTGCTGAGGATGCTGTTACCAGGCTGAAGTTTCTTCCGCTTGCAATGATGCTTCTTTCAGTGATTGGTTTAGGCGGAGCTATCTGGATTGTTCGCAGGCGCTAGTTTGAATTTGAGGTTTTTACGATGAATTTTAAGACTACATACATTTTGTTTGGGTTCCTTGCGGGAGTTTTTATTCTCCTCGCTTTTGCTTTGTTCATGGATCCGGGCGCAGTCGATTCTGCTGCCTTTATCTTCCCCTCGATGCGATCTGGTAAAAACACCATTCAAGTGGATGAAGTGGATCGATTGGAAGTGGATCGAAAGAAACCTGTTGCTGAGAAACTCGTGTTCGAACTCGATCCTGCAACCAAGCGTTGGAACATGACCGCTCCACGATCTACCAGAACCGATAAGTTTGCAATCCAAGAAATTGTGCGCCAACTTCGCGAAGCTAAACCCGATACCGAAGCTGATCGCCCATCCAATTTGGCCCAGTGGGGCTTGGATGATCCTTCTGCAATCATCACCCTCAAGAAAAAAGATTCCGAACATACCATCAGCCTTAAGGTTGGGAATATTAGTCCAGGCGAATCAAGTGCAGTGGTTTATCTGCTCTCTTCTGATAATCCCAAGAGCCCTATTGCTGTCAAAAAATCCCTGATCGATAGCCTGTTCAAGCCTCAGGTTGCTTTCAGAGAGAAAGATCTTTTGAGCCCCAGTGTTTCCGACATCAAATCCTTCAAGCTTGAAGAATCAGGAAAAAAATCGGTCTCTGTTGCAATGACTGGCGAAAGCAAATGGCGTTATGCCGAGCCTGTGAGTTATGGCGAAGCAGACTTTGATGGTGGCGAAAACAATGACCCTCTTAAAGTTTCAGGAGGCGTTCGTGGTTTGCTCATGAATATCTCCAACCTCAAAGTGGAATACAAAGACGAAAAAAATAACGACTTTGTTTCCGATGAAAGCCCCGATCTTTCGAAGTACAAGCTTGATGTTGCGAAGGATAAGGTGCTCCAGTTATCAATTGAGCGGATTGAAGAAGGTAGTAAAACCAGCAACCCTAAACTCATCGTTGCAGTGGGTGAAAAAGTGGGCGAGACCAAAGATAAGTTTTACGCAATGCTGGATGATGGCAAAAAAGAAATCGTGCGTATAAGCGTTGCCTCAGTTGAGCCGTTGCTAAGGCTTGCTGCAGACCCCGAAGGATTGCGCGATCGCACTCTCGTAAAAGCTGGCGCCCTAGATAAACCTGATGCCATTACTTTGAAAAACAGCTATGGCAACCTTGAATTTCAGCGCATGGACCCCGCCAAGCCTTGGATGTTGTACAGGCCAGGCAAGGATGTTCCTGATGCGATTAATGAAGTTTCGGTTACCAACTTGATTTCAGTCTTTGGCCAAAAGGGGCAGATTAAATCCTTCATTGATACGCCTGCCAAGGATTCAGATTTGGAACTGGATAAACCTCTTGCAGAGCTTTCGATTTACATCGATGGCATTGATAAGACTCCCAAAAAAGAAGAGCCAAAAGAAGAGAAGAAAGACGAAGCTAAAAAAGACGATAAAGCCAAGGAAGAGAAGAAAGAGATCAAGAAGGAAGTAAAACCTT
>CAMDHK010000355.1 GCA_945897965.1 Candidatus Kuenenia stuttgartensis
CATCTGAGAATCTCCAAATAGCAGGGTAATAAAAGGAAGGTTGATGTAGGATAACATTTGGCATTTGGATGTCTAGATATTGGTTGAATTAAAGTTGGGATAATTGTTCATGGATGATTTGCTTAAGAATCATGAACTAATTTAACCAAGATCGAGAGTTTCTTTGGATCAGGTTTAGCGTGAACCTGATATTTTGTTCCACTTTTTAAAGGGGATAAGTATGTTTCGATTCGCTACGGTTTGTTTTGTAGCAGCAGGGTTTCTTGCTGTTTCCGCAATGGGCTTTGCTCAGGATGAAAAGAAGACCAAGGGTAAGGGTGGCTTAGGCGATCCTGAAGCGGCTTTCAAAAAGATGGATGAAAATGGCGATGGCAAGGTAAGCAAGGAAGAGTTCAAAAAAGCTCAAAACGCCATGGCTGAAAAGATGGCAGAATCAGGCAAGGACTTCTTGAAGAAGGCTTTTGCTGACAAGCCTGATCTTCATGACAAGATGTTTGCAGCAATGGATACGAACAAAGATGGTTTTCTTGATTTGGAAGAGTTCAAGACGGGCCGTGAAAAGAACCGTGAACTGATGAAGGAAATTTTCAAGAAGAAAGAATAGTTAAACCCATATTTTGGTGCTGGGGAGACTTTGATTCTCCCCGGCCCAATCTTATTTCAAAGGTTGATGATTCTAGTTTTTTAGCTCGTACCCATTTCTTCAAATCGTCATCAAGTCTAATCACAATTAAAACTTGCTTAAAAAGTATTTTAAAACTGGTGTTTTAAAGTGCTGATACTAGTATGAGTATGGTTCCTTTGGATGTTTTTGTACTAAAAACTATTTCGTTATAAATGTCTGAACATCCTTAAAAAAATTGGGGGCATTATGTCTCAGAAGCATAAAGTGGTGGTTATCGGTGGAGGATTTGGCGGATTAACCGTGGTAAAAAAACTTGCTTATGAACCTGTTGAGGTTCTTTTAATTGATAGGTCGAATCATCATCTTTTTCAACCATTGCTTTATCAAGTTGCGACGGGTGGTTTGTCGCCTGCGAATATTGCAATGCCTTTGCGGACACTGGTGCGCTACCAGTCTAATTGCAAATCTATACTGGGCGAAGTTGCTAGTGTTGATGTTAAAAAGCAAGAGGTGGTACTGACGGATGGCGACCGTTTTGGATTTGACACGCTAGTGGTTGCAGCAGGGGCGGTTACAAGTTATTTCAATCATCCAGAATGGGCAGATAATTCGGTTGGACTGAAAAGTCTGGATGATGCATTGAAGATTCGTGGGCGCATCCTTCGTTCTTTCGAACGAGCAGAGCGCAGTGGCGATGCTCAGGAGCAGGCGCGTCTTCTTACCTTTGTTGTGGTTGGTGGTGGACCAACTGGGGTTGAGATGGCTGGTGCAATAGCTGAACTTGCCCACCATTCGATGAGAAACGAGTTTCGAAATATTAAACCTGAATCTGCAAGGGTGATTCTTGTGGAAGGTCAATCTAGGCCGCTTACGATGTTTCGTGAGGATCTTTCCGCTCAAGCCTGTAAAGATCTTGAGCGCTTAGGAGTGGAACTTAGAATGGGGGTTCAGGTAAAAGCGGTATCAGCAGATGAGATTGAACTTTCCACTGGTGAAAAAATATTAACCCACACCGTAATTTGGGCTGCGGGTGTTAGTGGAAACCCGTTGGGAACTGCGATATCCCAAGCCACCGGAGTTGAGCTTGCACGGGGGCAACGGATTCCAGTTGGGGCTGATTGCTCGGTATCTGGCCATCCCAATATTTTTGTCATAGGTGATTTAGCGGCATTCACTCCACAAGGAGAAACTCAAACACTTCCGGGTGTGGCTCCGGTTGCAACCCAACAGGCTCAGTACGTTGGTAAATTAATACATAATCGATTGAATGGAAATCCCGCTCCGCCACCTTTTAGTTACTTCGATAAGGGAAGTATGGCAACGATAGGCCGAGGACGCGCCATAGCGCAGGTGAAAGGGTTTGGGATGACGGGTTTTTTAGCTTGGATGGCATGGTTGTTCATCCATGTCCTTTTGCTAGTTGGGTTTCAAAACCGGTTGCTGGTATTGACACAATGGGCGGTTAATTTTGTGACTCAAAATCGTGGGGCCAGAGTAATGGGCCGTAATGATTCTTGGAAATCATGATGTGAAGACGATTTAGCGATCGAAGGTTTGTAAAAATCAAATACATCTTATTTGATTGTTGGTCATTCCAGCGGCAAGGTATGAAAGAACATTGTAGACCGTAATTCGTATGACGGATGCACGGTCTGCCGCTTGGTCAAAAAGAAGCTTCATAAGCTAGATGCCAGCATACTCCGCTCGCGTTCCGCAGCAAATGCAAAACATGCTTGAATATCTTCAGTGGTCAGGTAGGGAAAATCACTAATAATTTGGTCGTTGGTCATTCCAGCGGCAAGGTATGAAAGAACATCGTAGACCGTAATTCGCATGCCACGAATGCATGGTCTGCCGCCCCGCTTGCCTGCTTCAAAAGTGATCTTTGAACGCCAATTATTATTCATTTCGTTACTCCAAATGTATTTTAAAGCACAAACGCCTTATGTATAGCCGTATTCGTATTTTAAAGGAAGAATAAATTAGGGCAGGGGCTTTACCATGATGTTGCGGAACCAGGTTTTGCTTTCTGCATCGTGGGCTTGAAGTGCGAATGTGCCATGGGTTAGCACGCGTTCTTCACGCCCTTTCTTCCGCACGGGTTTATCCACTTCGGTGTAGTCAACAATGGTTTTGCCATTGATCTTGATCACGATCTGTTTTCCCTTAACCATGATGTAGTATTGGTACCATTCATCATCCTTGACGGGGGATTCGAGCCGGTCTTCGACATCCACTAGACTTGCAGTTTTGCGTGGGTCTTTGACAAAGGTGTTGTTGATCTGTGCTTCGTAACCTTTTTTCACACCACCTTTGCCACGATTTTCGGTGTGGAAGAAAATACCAGAGTTGGCACTGGGGGCAGTTTTAACTTCGGCTTTGAACTCGAAGTTCTTGAAGTCGTGTTTTTCCACTTCGCCAATGTAGAAGAGGTGGGCCATGCCGCCTTGAAGGAAAAGATTGCCTTCCTTGACTTGGAAGCATTCGGGTTTTTCGTTAGCTTCCCAGCCTTTGAGGGTTTTGCCATCAAAAAGGGAGACCCAACCTTTTTCATCTTCAAACGCTTGGGTGGAAAATGTGAGTGCGAATAAAGGCAATAGTGCGAGAGCAAAGCGTACAAACTTCATCGGTGTTTCCTTTGTATACAGATTCAACTAAATATCTTTAGATTATGTAGGATAACCTTGCGCCTATAGTATTACCAGCAACTTTTTTGGGGATGAATATGAAAGCTGTTTTACTGGTAGTTTTTATTGGCACTATAACTTTTGCTGTTGCAGATATTTCAGGCGATGCGGTTTTAAAAAAGCAGATTGGCAAAGATGAAGCCAGCATTACCACTACTTCCAGAGTTGCGGGGGCACTTCACTCTTTCAAATTTCGGGGGCAAGAATATATCGATAGTTTTGATCATGGCAGGCAGTTGCAATCGGCTTCGAATTTAAACATGGGGAAGAAGTTTATCCCGGAAGTGTTCAACCCTACTGAAGCCGGCTCTGAATTCGATGGCAAAGGGCAAAAGTCTTCAAGCAAGCTACTGTTTTT
>CAMDHK010000356.1 GCA_945897965.1 Candidatus Kuenenia stuttgartensis
AAATTGGTACCTTAATTATTACGGTTCTACATATTGACCGAAACTACCAATCCCTTCTAGACTTGCATAATTGAACAGCGTCCACATTGTTGTATGCTTTCGTTTTTTCTGAGGAGTGGCGCGATGCCCGTGCAGACAAGCTTTCTTGACCGATTAATTGAATTTTTCAGCTCTTTCCCCGAAATGGTTGGCAAATTACTGCTTAGCATATTAGGCGATAGCAACGAACGATATGTCCGATCCCTTGGTTTTGTTCGTTCCAACAAACCCGATAGCGTTCCGAAAATCACACCCGGCACCCTTCTTGCCAAAATCAACGATGTTGAACCTGAAATGCTGGCACTTAGCGATGATGAGCTAAGGCAAATGGCAACAAAACTTCGCGCTAGGCTTGCTCAAGGCGAAACTTTGGATTCGCTTTTACCGATTGCTTTTGCTGCCTGCAGAGAATCAGCCCGAAGATCCAAGAATATGAGGCATTTCGATGTTCAGATGCTTGGCGGTATTGTCTTGCATCGGGGTAACATCGCAGAAATGGTTACCGGAGAAGGCAAAACTTTAGTTGCAACTTTGCCCGCAGTATTAAACGCCATTGAAGGCAAAGGCGTTCATGTAATCACCGTGAATGATTACCTCGCTAGGCGCGATTGCGAGTGGATGCTACCCATCTACCGCGGGGTCGGTTTATCCGCAGGTTTCATACAAAGCGACATGGATCCAGTTCAAAGGCGAGAAGCTTACGAATGCGATATCACCTACGGCACCAACAGCGAATTTGGTTTTGATTACCTACGCGATAACATGAAACCTGCGCGATGGGGCGATAGTAGTTACGATACCTATGGCCAGCAATGTCAGAAAGGGCTTCATTTTGCAGTTATTGATGAGGTGGACAATATCCTTATTGATGAAGCGCGAACTCCTCTTATTATTTCCGGACAAGCATTTAGCGATCTTCGCAAGTACACCAAAGCAAACGAAGTCGCTGTTCGATTATCCGACCTGCAAAGAAATGCCAATAAAGATTCTGCTGAGGCAGGGTTCTTAAATGGTCCTTTTTTCGAAGTCAAAGAAAAAGAACATACTTGCCATCTTACAGATGATGGTATTCGCAAAGCAGAAGAACTCGCCGGTGTTGAAAGCTTTTATACTGCAGGAAACATGGAATGGCCTCACCTCATAGATAACTCCCTAAAGGCCCACCACCTTTACAAAAAAGACAAACAATACGCCGTGATGAATCACCCGGAATCAGGCGAGATGAGCATCGTAATTATCGATGAATTCACTGGCCGTCTTATGATTGGCAGGCAATGGTCCGATGGTTTGCATCAAGCTGTCGAGGCCAAACATTATCGTGAGGGTGTTAAAATCAAGGAAGAAACCCAGACCTTAGCAACCATAACCTTGCAGAACTTCTTCAAGCTTTACAAAAAGGTTTGCGGGATGACAGGCACCGCAATGACCGAAGCCGATGAATTCTGGAAAATCTACAAACTTCAAGTCAGAGCAATCCCAACAAACAGGAATTTAATTCGCATAAATCATGCGGACACCGTATTCCGTAGCGAAAAAGAAAAATGGAAAGCAGTGGTCGAAGAGGTTGTTGAAGTTCATCAAACAGGCAGGCCAATACTTATTGGCACCACCGATGTTGATAAATCCATCAAGCTTAGCGAACTCTTGAAACGAAAAGGTATCAAGCACGAACTTCTTAACGCACTTCCTGAACACGCTGCACGCGAATCGGAAATCGTTTCTCAAGCAGGAAGAATTGGCGCACTAACCATTGCTACAAACATGGCTGGCCGCGGTACCGACATTATTCTCGGGGGAAATCCAGAAGCTATGGCTTGGTCCGTTCTTAAAACTAAATATGCATCCCGATTAGATGTTCCTGAAGATGAGTGGAAAATAATCATTGCTGACATCGAAACCAAAGAAAAGACTAAGGAAGAAGGACGCAAGGTTAAAGATTTAGGCGGCTTGCATATCGTTGGAACGGAACGACATGACTCACGCAGAATTGATAACCAATTGCGTGGTCGATCAGGCAGGCAAGGCGACCCAGGTTCCAGCCGTTTTTATCTTTCGCTTCAAGATGATCTCATGCGTATTTTCATGGGCGAATGGGTTGCCAATGTTTTAACAAGGTTGGGTATGGAAGAAGGCCAGGCTATTGAAAGCCCTATGGTCAGCAGGCAGATTCAAAAAGCCCAGAAAAAAGTTGAGGAAAGACACTTCGAAAGCAGAAAACATCTCCTCGAATACGATGAGGTCATGGACACCCAGAGGCGCAGGGTTTACGGGTATCGTCAGGAAATCTTAAACGACACCAATTGCAAGATTCGCATCGTCGGGATGATTGCTCATCAAATTAAAATGGCAATCGATCGTTTTCTAGATCGCAAATATGGTGCGGATAGTTTTGCGCAATATGCATCCGACAAACTAGGCGTGGAATTCAAAGGCTCGGACTTTGACCGTTCCACTTTTGAAGAAGCAGAACTTTACGCCAAGAATAAGGCACACTCGGTCACCCTCACCCAGCTTCAGGATTTCATCGAAGAAAATCTTGGATCAGACGAGGAAAGCGAATGGAACTGGCAAGCTCTTACTAATCAGGTTAACAAGCGCTGGGAACTTGAAAACGCAGAGAAAACCCTTAAATCCGTTGGCAAAAGCGATCTTGTCGAATATCTTGCCAAGCAAACAGAAGACTCCGTTGAAAAAATAAGCCTTCAAGAAGGCTCTATTTTATTGCAATCCCAATGGGGCCTTTCATCTTTGTTAAACTGGATGAAGTTAAAGTTCCAGATCGAGGTTCCTGAAAGCAGCCTTACGAATCAAACTCCCACCGAAGTTGAAAAAATTCTGGTTGGGAAAGCCAAGGAGCTTTATCGCCAAAAGGAAATTACATTCCCCGTAGCGGCAGGCATGGCTAAATTCATGAATGAGGGCACCAGTTCGCAAGCTGTTCCCGGAAGCCAAAAATATAATCGTGAAGGCTTATACAAATGGGCCCAATCTAGGTTCCACCAATTTGCTAACGAACTTTCTGAAGAAAGTTTCCGCACCCTTTCTCGTGCTGAAATCCAACAGATGCTTGTTCAAGTCAGCTTCAAAGCAATGCCTGAAATTGGTCAGGCCGATATCGACCATAAACTTGCAGAGGCATTTCATGGCACACAGGTTTCCGAAGAGGGCGATGCCAAAGATCTTTGCGATTATATGCGCACTCAGCTTCAAATCGAAATTCCTACAGAAAAACTGACTGGCGTTTCCCAAGATGCTGCTAGGCAGATCATGTGGAACATCTTTGATGATCACTATCGCCCTGAAATGCGCATTATGGAACGGGGACTGGTTCTTGCCCAACTTGATAGCACTTGGAAAAACCATCTTTATGTGATGGATCATTTACGGTCCACCGTAGGATTACGAGGTTATGCCCAAGAAGACCCAAAGACTGTTTACAAACGCGAAGGTATGAAAGAATTTGAAGCTATGTGGGAAGGCGTTGAAGAAAGAGTCAGCGAAATTGTTTTCCGCATGGAAGATGCTGACGAAGTCCAAGATACCGTTTGGGTCATCGGGTCTGCAACTCATGAATCTGCACCAAGGCTGCAAGCTCC
>CAMDHK010000357.1 GCA_945897965.1 Candidatus Kuenenia stuttgartensis
TTTGAAAAGCGCACGCTACAGCTTGGGGTCTCTATGGGTTTTCGGCGTGACTGCGGTAGTACACTTGCCCTGATAGGCACACCAAAACCAATTACTTCTAATAAGCCGACTGCGTTTGTGTTTGAAGGTGCTATTCGAAATTACCCGAACCCCGAAGTAGAAAAAGATAATGTTAATTATCTGGCTGGAGTTCGCGAAATAGGTGTTCATAGTGAATACACCGATGGCCGTGAAATGCCAAGATTATTGATTAGCTCGGTGGAATTTGAAGGACCGTTTTATGAAACCTGGCCTCCTGCATCGCATAAAAACATCTTCATTGAGTTTGATAAGAAGGATGATGTTGCTGCCTATGCCAGAAAGATTATCACGGAATTTGCTGCTCGAGCATTTCGTTCTCCGATTAATAAAGAAACAGAAGCAGCGTTGTTCGCAGTGTTTGAAAAGTCGATCAAATCAGGGAACAGCTTTCAGCAAAGTATTAAAGATGCACTTCAGGTGGTGCTGACTTCGCCCCAGTTTTTATTCTTGATTGAGAACAGCCAGACGCCCAATCCCGAGCCATTGGATAATTACGAATTAGCTTCGAAACTCTCTTATTTTTTGTGGAACGGCCCGCCCGATGAAAGGGCGTTGAAGCTTGCATCAACAGGCGAACTGCGTAGCAAGATTAATGCTGAAGTTCTGCGCTTGATTGCTGATAAACGATTTTCTGGGTTCATCGATGAATATGCATCGCAGTGGCTTGCACTTGAAAAGTTCCAGGTATTGGAGCCAGATCGAAAGCAGTTCCCAAAACTGACCAGAGATACGAGGGCGGAGCTACTCAAAGAGCCAGGCCAATACCTTCAATATATGATTCGAAATAATCTGCCCGTTAAGAATCTTGTTGAGTCCGACTTCATCCTTGCTAACGAGGTTGTTGCAAGTTATTACGACCTAGGTGATAAATCTCAAAGCGGCTTTGATTTCCTTCCGATCCAGCATGGCAGAAAAGAACTAGGTGGATTTCTGGGCCAGGCTGCAATCATGGCGGGGCTTTCAGATGGGCGCGAATCCAACCCTGTAAAGCGTGGCGCATGGCTTGCCCGAAGAATTATTGCAGAACCACCCGATGACCCACCACCCAATGTGCCCGCACTTGCTGAAGATTCAAAAAAGCTATCTCTTCGCGAAAGGCTTGAGCAGCATCGCAACCAAAAGGGCTGCACCCAGTGTCATGCGAAAATTGATCCTTGGGGAATCCCGCTTGAAGAATTCGATGCAGGCGGTCGATTAAAGTTGCAGAAGATCGATGCCCGTTCGGTACTTCCCGATAAAAAAGAAGTTCAAGGGTTTGATGATCTAAAACGCTATCTGACAAATGATCGGATCGACCAACTTGCTTTTAGTATGTTGAAACATCTTGCGATTTATGCCACCGGGAGAAATCTTTCCTTCAATGAGCTTGAGTTTCTCAAAAAAGAAGGGTTAAAATTGAAAGCGGATGGCTATCGAATGCAAGATATGATTCTTTTTGTCGTCAATAGTAGGATATTTACCGAAAAGTAGAGTATTATTACAATATTAGTGACCCCTAGAGCACACCAAGCAGAGAAACCAATGAGTTCAACCCAACAATTAGATCGCAGAGCTTTCCTTATGGGCATTGGTGGAATGGCGATGGCTTTGCCCGTTTTGGATGCCATGGGTGCGGAAGTTGCTGAACAAATACCAAAACGATTTTGTGCAATCTATACTGCTAATGGTATGTCGCTTCCCCGTGCGGAACATGGTATGGATGATTGGAGTTGGTTTCCCTCTGCTAAAAATGGCAACGATTTTGTTTTTGGTAAATCCACTGAACCATTTAGCCCTTACCGTAATCAACTGAGTTTCATGGGCGGATTGTATCACCCAAGTGGGCCCAAAGCCGATCCACATGTATGTTCTGATATGTGGCTTACGGGGGCCCCGCTTCATAATCCGAAACCCGGCAGTTATAATTCTGCGGGCTTGGATCAAGTGATCGCGCAGCATACCAAGCAATACTGCAGGCAACCTTCGTTGGTGTTATCGATCGATGCAGGTACTGGATTTTTATCACGCACCGGTACGATCTCGTACAGCTTGGAAGGCAGGCCTATCCCTGCGGAAAATAACCCCAGACGAATATTCAACCGGTTGTTTCGAGTCGATCGTGATTCAATGAAAACAGAACGCGAAGATCTCAAGCGCCGCATTAAACTAGTTGATGCAGTGGTTGAAAGCACCAAGGCGCTGAATAATGTGCTGGGTAAATCTGATCGTGAAAGGTTGGAGCAGTATCTTACTTCCCTTAATGAAGTTGAATCCCGTTTGATCTCTTCCGAGAAATGGGTTGATGTACCATTAAAGAAACAAGATTATTCGCATTTGAACCTTAATGTAACTTCTGAGGGTGAGCCCGCGGATTATTATCGTAATATGTTCGATCTGATCGCATTGGCATTTGATGCTGATATCACCAGATCTGTAACTTTCATGCTGAATCGTGAAGATGGTATGGGCATCAGCGATACCTTCCCACTTAAACTTAAACTATCAAAAACCCACCATGGTCTTTCGCATGCAAACGACAAAGCGGGCCAGTTGGACTTTGCAAAGTATGATCTCTTCCTGAGTCAGCAGGTTGCACATTTCCTTGAAATGCTTAACAAGTACAAAGATAAGAATGGCTGCATACTTGATAACACGATTGTGCTGTTTGGTAGTGGTGCAAGCACCACGCATAATCCAAAGAATCTTCCAACCTTGATTGCAGGTGGCGCCAAGATGGGTTTAAAGCATGGCACCTATTGGAAAAACAACGAAACCCGCATGTCGAATATGCACCTGAGTATCCTGCGATCTATCGGGGTCGAGAAGGAATCTTTTGCAGACAGCACGGGCACTTTAAATAGTCCAGTTTTCACCCGTGCTTAATGCTAGCTTAGGTTGAGCCGCTATCTGGGTTTTAGTTTTGCCAGAAAGATATCGTTGCTGCCTAGGTTTGTAAAATCATGTTTGCCAAACATTGCATTACCACTGCAAGCCCCGGAAAGATAAAGATTGCCAGAAGTATCTGCAACTATGCTGTAGGCGTGATCGGTGCCCTTGCCAGGAACTTGGTTAAACCAGCGAGCCTTTCCAGCCTGATCAAAACTGATGACAAAAATATCTGCAGATGCTGAAGAGGTTTTCTCTTCGCCTTCAAACAACACCTTTCCAGTAAATGAGCCCGTAAGGAATGAATTACCCTGGTTATCGGTTGCTACACCCAGACCGTAATCGATGCCTGGGCCACCCGCGGTTTTGGTCCAAAGTTCTGATCCATCAGCTCCGAAACTCATTAGCAATAAATCGCTATCGCCATTGCTTTTCACCACCCTATCTTTAAGTTTGAGATCGCCCTTGAACATTCCAGAGGCCCAGACATTGCCATTTTTATCTGCGGTGATTTCATGAATCATAGCCCCACTGCTGCCATGCCCTTGAGCAATCCAATGCACCTTCCCAGAGGCATCAAGCTTTGCAACCAGAATATCTCTACCCATTGCGTTGGTGAGTTTGATATCGCCAAACGAACCTTCGCCACCGGTATGGCCACCCACAAAACAATTACCTTTACCATC
>CAMDHK010000358.1 GCA_945897965.1 Candidatus Kuenenia stuttgartensis
AAGTTGGGTAGGAACGGAAGAATTGTAGTTGCGGCTAGAAGCTGCTTCCATGCTCTTCTTAAATCCACGGCCAAGTCACAAGCATCATGCTTGATCCATCCCGGCCGCTGCCTACCGAAGTCATTGCTTTCACACTTTGACTCCCGACAGTTTAGATATTACTTCACACGGCAGAGAAAAAAAAAGCCCAATCTTGCAGAGCATTTTTTGTGGTAATCAAGGTAAGGTGGGAAGGCGAAACCCTTGTTTTTGCCCTGTAATATTGCCTATTTTCATAGTCGTCTATCTGTAGATTTGGTCTTGCTATTTCTGGATGGCGTGCAGGGGCGAAATTTAATTTCAGCCCTTTATTAAATTATGGCAATTGGAATTCCAAGCGGTAGAATATTGATTCTGGCCCATGATAGGATTTGCATTCTATCTGGTAAAGTTGTTCCCGCCTTTAGTGTTTTCCTTAACTTTTTGGAGATGTTTTATTATGAGAGCTCAATGGTTTCTGGGCGCAGTTTCAATTTGTTGGATGGGATTTGTTTCCTTTGCCAACGCTGAAGTTAAACTGCCTAATATTTTTAGCAACAGCATGGTTTTACAACGCGACAGGGCTGTTCCTGTTTGGGGCTGGGATAACCCCGGTACCGAAGTTACCGTTTCTATCGGTGAAGCTTCCGCAAAGGCTAAAGCAGATGCTGCTGGCAAATGGACCGTTCAACTTCCTGCAATGAAAGCAGGTGGGCCTTATATCGTTAAAGTTCAAGGTTCTTCCAAGGTTGAGTTTAGTGATGTTCTTTTTGGCGAAGTATGGCTTTGCTCCGGCCAATCCAACATGGAATGGAGTGTTAAATCATCCTTGAACCCCATAGAAGAAACCGCTGCTGCAAAATATCCCAACATTCGTCATATCAAAATCCCCCATGTTCCTGCTGATAAACCGCAAACAGATGTTAAAAGCGGTAGCTGGCAGGTTTGTTCCCCTGCAACTGCTGGTGACTTTACTGCAGTAGGTTATTTCTTTGCAGTGAATCTTCAAAAGGAATTGAATGTTCCCGTGGGTTTGATTGGTTCCAATTGGGGCGGTACCCGCATAGAACCTTGGACGAATCCAGAAGGCTTTAATAGCGTTCCTGCTCTAAGCGATATTTCCAGCAAGCTTGCCACCTTCCCTACAAAGAATGATAAAGGGGCGATTAATCACCAAACGCCATTGGCTTTGTACAACGGCATGATTGCTCCACTTGTTCCTTACGCAATTCGTGGCACCCTTTGGTATCAGGGTGAATCCAACAATGGCGAAGGCATGCTTTACTACGAAAAGAAAAAAGCTTTGATCAATGGTTGGAGAAAAGTTTGGAACGATGAAGTCATGCCTTTCTATTTTGTTCAGCTTGCACCATTTGATTACAACAAAGCCATGGTAGATGGCAAACCAGCTACTTCGGGCTTGCCTGGAATCTGGGAAGCACAAACTGCTACGCTTAAAATCCCTTATACAGGGATGGCAGTTACCACGGATATCAGCAATTTGAAGGATATCCACCCGAAAAACAAACAAGATGTGGGTAAAAGGCTTGCTCTATGGGCACTTGCCAATACTTACGGGAAAACAGATTTGGTTTATTCAGGCCCACTGTATAAATCCATGAAGGTTTCGGGCGATAAGATCGAGTTAGAGTTCAACCATGTTGGCGGGGGACTTGTTTCCCGCGATGGTAAACCCCTTTCATTCTTCACCATTGCAGGCGAAGACAAAAAGTTTGTTGATGCTAAGGCTGTTGTCGTTGGCAAATCCATCATCGTTAGTGCAGAAGGGGTTACCAAGCCTGTTTCTGTACGCTTTGGCTGGCATGAAGAAGCCGAACCCAATCTTTCGAATAAAGAAGGTTTGCCTGCTTCACCATTCCGAACCGATGACTGGAAGTAAACTTCAGCGATGTTAAATTTGAACGCTCGTGGAATTCATCTTCCTCGGGCGTTCTTTCTCTCTCTAGAAAAGGGGTCAGGTCTCTTTTTCGGAAGTTTACCTTCTTTATGCTTGTGGTAAGCCATGAAAAAGAGACCTGACCCCTTTGTTCTCTCTCTTTAAAGCGATGGAGCCTTACAATGTTACGGGTTATAAACTTGGTTCTGTTGGCGACGGTGCTATTTATTGCATCATATATCCCGACGGTTCGCGCGGCGGAACCGACACCCGACAAAGACGGCTGGTTCGACCTATTTGATGGTAAAAGCCTTGATGAGTGGAAAACTTCTGAAGATTTTAAAGCCTTTAAGGTGGAAGATGGACTGATCGTTGCGGGCCCATCAAAGCTGACCCACCTTTACTACAATGGTCCTATTCAAAAGGCAAACTTCAAAAACTTTGAACTGAAGGCCGAGGTTAAGACTCGTCCCAAGGGGAACTCAGGCATTTTCTTTCACACGACCTATCAGGCGAAAGGGATCCCGGCCAAAGGGTTCGAGTTTCAGATCAATAACACCGGAAGCGATCAGAGATACCGGACGGGCGCTATCTACCCCACCAAACCGCTTGACAAGGTTCTACTAAAAGATGATGAGTGGTTCGAGTGCCATCTCTCGGTTCGCGGGAACAAAGTTGTGTTGAAGGTTAATGGAGAGACCACGCACGATGTGGAGTTGCCCGTCAATGCGAAGAGCGGCTTATCGCTTTCGAGCGGCACATTTGCGATCCAGAGTCACGACCCGGGCAGCGTTGTCTACTTCCGCCGCATTCGTGTTAAGCCTCAAGAATGATTCCTTTTGTTCTCTTTGAACAACCCTTGAAGATGCCGTAGATATGTTTTTGCCTAGATCCGTTTTTGTGGAGGTCGTTATGCAGAGTTTGCATTTCAAAATCTGTACGATGTTGATCCTTTGCGTCATGGGCAGTAGTTCTTTGAATGCTGCGGAGCCGATCCCATTTACTAAGGTTGCCCCGCTCATTAAACAGCATTGTTCCAAATGCCATGACTCGAGCGTTGTGAAGCTTAAGGGGAATTTGAAGATCGACAAGCTGAACATAGATCTTGTTCAAGGCAAAGACGGTGATCAATGGCAGGAAGTTCTTAATCGGCTTAACTTCGGCGACATGCCCCCTAAAGAAGAACCGCAGATTGGAAACGCGGATCGAGAAATGATCACTGGTTGGATCGTGCAGGAAATGCGGCGGGCTGCCCTCACCAAGAATACCATCACGCAATTTCGCAGGCTCACTCGCCGCGAGTATGAACGTACCATGCAAGACTTGCTTGGCGTCGGGATCGAATTTGGGAGAAGGCTACCTGAGGATGGCCGATCGAAGGAAGGATTCCGCAATGACGGCGATGCGCTGAGAATATCGCCTCTTCAGTACGAGATGTACCTTCAAATTGCAGACGAAGCTCTTGCTGGGGCGATTGTCACTGGCCTCGCGCCCGAAGTGCATCGGTATCGACTCGAAGCGAAAAAGCCCCCGGTAGTGTTACCCAAATCCGACAACCGACCAGGCGAGAGCTATAACTATAAAGCCAAAGATAAGACCTTTACCATCGGGGATGACTGCCTATTTGGGAAGGATGTCAAAAAACAACAGCCCCTTGGCGTGTTGTTGCCTGATGCGCCACAATCCTTCGGCGAAGCA
>CAMDHK010000359.1 GCA_945897965.1 Candidatus Kuenenia stuttgartensis
TCGCCCACTTTGTCTTCGTATTTTTTCAGGATACCTTGGACTTCAGTTTTGCCATTGGTGCATTCATCTTCGGTCATGGTTTTGTCTTTTTCACCAAGTTCGAAATGTTTGTTACCATCGCGCCTGATATTTCTGCAGGAGACTTTAGCGTCTTCGCCCATTTTTTTGATGCGAGTCACCATTTTTTGCCTTTGATCACCGCTCATCGAGGGGATTTGCAGCCTGATCACTTTGCCATCGTTATTGGGAGCCATGCCCAAATCACTGGAACGAATAGCCTTTTCGATATCCTTGAGTGCGGTGGCATCGAAAGGCTTGATCATGATTTGCTGGGGATCAGGGGTACTGATTTGAGCAACTTGTTTTAAAGGAGTTGGCGAGCCGTAGTAATCCACTTTGATATTATCGACTAATGCTGGCGTAGCACGGCCTGTGCGTAAACCTTTTAGCTCCTCGATGAAAACATTGAGGGCTTTTTCCATACGGTCTTTGGTGTCTTTAAGAATTTGATCGCTGTTCATGATAGTTTTCTTCGTAAGGGTTTAGGGGAATTATTCGCTCACTAGAGTTCCGATGGTATGCCCAGCAATTGCGCGTTCGATATTACCATCGCGTTTAAAATTAAAGACAAGGATAGGCATTTTTCCTTCTCTGCACAAACTAATTGCAGACATATCCATGACTCGAAGGTTATCACGAAGAATCTGGCTGTAGGTCAGATTTTCATAACGAACGGCATGGGGGTTTAATTCTGGATCTTCGCTGTATACCCCATCAACACGAGTTGCTTTCAGAAGGATTTCAGCAGAAAGTTCGCGTGCTCGAAGTGCTGCAGCTGTATCGGTTGTTACAAAAGGGTTTCCGGTGCCACCCGCTAGAATCACTATCCGACCTTTTTCAAGATGCCTGATGCAGCGCCTGCGGATATAGGGTTCTGCAAGGGTTTCCATGCGAAGAGCGGTTTGCAATCGAGTTTCGCAGTTTAAGCTTTCTAAAGCTTCTTGAAGGGCTATGCCATTAAGAACGGTGGCAAGCATACCCATGTAATGTGCCGATGCTTGTTTAATTACATCGCCCCCTGCACTAAATTGGGCGCCACGGAGGATATTTCCTGCTCCTACAACAATTGCGAGTTGCACGCCCCGTTGTACTATTCTTTGCGCTTGCCTAGCTATATTTAGGGTTTCATCAATACTAATGCCCGATTTACCAGCGGGGCAGAAACCCTCGCCGCTAATTTTTAAGATAACCCGTTTATATTTGGGGCTTAGTTCTTCTGCTGAAAGATTGTCATCCATGATTATGTCTCGCTAGTATCAAAGTCCCTAATTTACAATTCTTAGGTCATTATAGGTTCTCTGGGGCATTTTGGCAGCGAAGAATTTTTAACAACCCAGATCTCTATCCCGGCCTACGATTTCCCATTTTCCGATGACCTGATTATTGGCAATGGCAATCGCATGCCGATGCAGGGCTGAAGTCGGGCAAATATGAACCGGAACTGCAAGAATGGAGTCGCCGAGATTGAACTTTTCGGGATTGGGATGCTTTAGCATCAAGTGTTCTTCGCTATGGCCCACAAATTCGAATTCGGGATTGTATGGGAAAATGCAGCGTTTCCCGGGTGGCTGATCTCCCGACACAGCTTTATACCCGAGGTCAACGGTAATGCCATTGGCACCTTGCTTGCTAATCACCCGGGTTAATAATCCAGCACCGTATTTGAAGGGTTTTAGTTCGGTGTAGCGATTGCCGTAGCCAAAATCATGGAGAGTAAGTGTGCCAGGCGAGCATTCTAACCCGGGGACATTTAATTTGCTGTAAAGGATAAAAGTAGGGGTGCCTCCTGAAATAATTTTTGGAACAGCAATGCCACTTTTTTCCAAAGTTGCCCGCATCTCCATAATCTGGCTCCAGACCCTATCAAGCTCGGCCAATCTGTCTGCATGGTGTTCCAATTGATTGTGTCCATCGTAGGTCTGAAACCCCACAGCTTTAATGCCCTTAGTAGATGCGAGTGTGCGGTAAAGATCCAAAGCAGCGGCTTCAACCGGGAATCCCGTTCGTTTAAAACCCATGTCTAAATCCAAAAGAACCTCAAGAGTAAGACCCTCTTTGGTCATGGTATTTCCAAGCATTGCTGCAGCTTCTGGATGATCCACGCTTACAGAAAATTTAGTGCCTGCATATTTTCGAATAAGGTTGGCAAGCCTTTTCAGGTTAGGCCCAACCATAGGGTAGGCGATAAAAACATCTGGGGCTCCGCACATTGCAAGCATTTCGGCTTCTGCAATGGTTGCAGCTTTGTGCTTCGTTAAGCCTTTGGCTAGTTGGATTTTCACCACCTCTGGGCATTTGTGGGTTTTAACATGCATGCGCAGGCGCTCTGGTTGGTTGCCAACCCAGCTTAGGCAGGTGTCGATGTTGTGTTTGATTTCATCAACAAAAAAAAGAAGCGAAGGGGAGGGGTGTTCTGCGAGTAGTTTTAAATCAGTAATCATGATCTACATTCCTAAAGAGTATGTTGATGCACATAAGATAATCCTTTTTTGATGGTGATGTAAGTCTATGAAAAAACATTTTGTCTTTTAGGTTGCCTGTTTCCTGAAAGCGCCTTAACATCCAGATTCATTCCTGCCTAAAAAAAGGAGCTATCAAATGAATTCAAAGATTCGAGTTACAGCATTAATCTTTGCATTGATTGTCGGAAATGCAACCAGAGTTTTTTCGCAGGAAGACACTAAGGACGGGAATAAAACAAGAGATGCATACCTTCGAGATCAAGTCGGTAAAATCAGGGATAATTCTCTTAAAGGGATTGATTCAAAAGCAGATTGGGATGCTAATTCCAAGGAAATGCGCAGGCAATTACTCGAAATGTTGGGCCTTTGGCCTTTGCCTGCAAAAACAGATTTAAAGCCTGTTGTTACCGGGAAAATTGAATCGGGCGGTATCCGGGTTGAGAAAATTCACTTTCAATCAATGCCTGGTTTGTATGTGACTGCGAACCTTTACCTCCCTCAGAAAATCGAAGGCAAAATCCCTGCGATCCTTTATGTATGCGGCCATGCCAATGTTTTGATCAAAGAAACGGTGGGTGATAAAACAATCGCAGTTTCTTACGGCAGCAAAGCGCATTATCAATATCATCCGGTTTGGTTTGCACAAAATGGTTACGCCTGCATCGCTCTTGATACCCTTCAATTAGGGGAAATCCAGGGGATTCATCATGGTACTTACAACCAAAATATGTGGTGGTGGCAGTGCATGGGGTATACCTCCGCAGGGGTGGAATGCTGGAATGCAATGCGTGCGCTTGATTATCTGCAAACCAGACCGGAGATAGATTCTTCGCGCTTAGGGGTTACGGGGAGAAGTGGTGGCGGCGCAACTTCGTGGTGGATTGCTGCTGCAGATGAGCGAATCAAGGCAGCGGTTCCTGTGGCAGGAATTTCAGATTTGCAAGCGCATTTGCTTGAGGGCATCGAGCCTCGATTGCGCAAGGGTGTAATAACAGGCCATTGCGATTGTATGTATTTTATCAACCTTTATCGGTGGGATTTTACCCAGTTGATTGCCCTTTGCGC
>CAMDHK010000360.1 GCA_945897965.1 Candidatus Kuenenia stuttgartensis
TGATCAACACCGGGGCGTTTCGTAAAGCAACCCGTTGTATTTCCTGCTTCATCTTCACTACAAGACGACTTGAACCAATTATTAATTCCTTGCCTTTTTCTTCTATCAATTTAAATCTGTTATTATCAGCTTCCAAAGCCCTGCGCAGCCTCAGCACATGCAGACTGTTTGCAAGGCAATCCACCAGAAATTCTGCAAATCGCACATCCTTAAAATTAAAAAACTTCCGCGAATTATACAAATGAACCGCACCCAAAATATTTTCATCATCACTTCCAGGCGGCTTGCATTTAACTAACAAACAAACCGCATCCTTCATTGATCTCAGGCTATCTGCCTCGATTCCAACTTGCTCTTGAAGAAGCCATACTGTTTTTTTTCTTGCTACCGCTTCATTGGTGAGAGTTTTACTTAACACCAAATCAAGGCTGGTATCTGCTGGAAGCACCTGCTTAAGCAAAAATTCCGCAGTATCTAAACTAAGAAAACCAACTTTCTCTGCCTGAGTCCTTTTTAAAAGAATTCTTAGTGCCTTCTCAACCAAATCCCTCGGATTATTTTCCAGCACAGAATCCGTAACATACGAAAACAAAAGGCTCAACTCATCATGCAGAAATTGAGTAATAAAGGGATCAGACTTCGGCACTTTTTCTTCTTCTTGCAACCCTAAATCAGGTACGGTCTTACTGCTATCATCAACGACAATTGATGAGGTTTCAAAGCGAATTTGGGCACTTCCGATATTTATTTTGCATTGATTTATAAGAGCAACATCTTCGCTGATTCTGCTGCCATTTAGCCTAGTTCCGTTATTTTTACTGTGGTTTTTTAAAAAGAATGTGCCTGATTCAAAATACACCTCCGCATGAAAGCGAGAAGCATGTTCATCGTGTATTATAAGGTCATTATCGGGATTACGGCCTATTTTAACAGACTGTTCCTGAGACAATAAAACCGTTAATGGGGCACCAATACCTAATTCCAGGACCAGCCGGGCTGTCATGATCCACTCCACTAAAAAACTAATTATGTTACTAAATTAAGCTTATTTCCCGCATAAGGCAACAAAAAGCCATATTTTATCCTAAGTTGTTTCTAACACTAAGGTTGACCTCGATGGCCAACCCCGTTAAGATACCCCAATTAATAAGGCCCCTTCGCCAAGTGGTAAGGCCGCGGATTGCAAATCCGCTATCCCCGGTTCGAATCCGGGAGGGGCCTCTTAAGACTCTCTCAGACTTCTTCGGACAAATCGTCCCAACCCATTGATCTATATAACCTTATGATGCAACAATGCATCTTCGTCCAAATTGGGTATTTGGACAAGATACCCCACCTCTCCCCACCTTCCCCGCATAGTCTGGGGTAAACTGGGGGTAAACAAGGGGTAAACAAAAAATCCGCAGTCCCCCGTTGTGCCTCCTACGGCACCAAGGAGCAATCATGGGATACCTCAAGAAGCAAGTCACCACCTGTTGGGTCGATGCAACGGGCAAGCGCGTCCCTAAGGGGACCCCCAAAGCAAAGAAAAAACAAACCGAATCGCCAAAGTGGTACGGGGTCTTTAATTCAAAAGGTAAAAAGCTCTCGTTCCCACTTCACCGGGATAAACGAGTTGCTGAAAAAATGCTCAAGGATCTGGAAGCCGCTCAATACAAAAACGATCTGGGCCACATCAGTCCCTTTGCCAAGCACCTAAGTCGACCCATCAGCGACCATCTTGAGATGTACATAATGTTTCTAGAAGAGAAAGACCGGGGCGAGCGATACCTAAAAGATTGCAAAAGGCTAATCACCACCACACTCATCCACTTCAAATTAATTACTACCGAAGACAACACCTGGCAATCAAAAATCACCTCGTGCAAAACATTGCTCGATTTAATTAGCATCGATGTCGAAGATTTTGATCTCTACCTTGCAAGGATGAAACTCAGTGGCAGGACAAAAAACACCTACCGGGGTGCGATCTCTAGTTTCCTAACTTGGTTGGTAAGTAAGCGTAGGTTGGAAACCAACCCGTTCCTTCTGGTAACCAAATCCGATGAATCAAGAAAAACATTCGTTCGAAGATCGGAATCAGAACCTAACATCATAAAACTCTTGCAATCAGCCAAGGATCGCCCCTTGGCTAAATTCGAGGAAAAGTGCATGAAGAGAAAAGCAGCTCTAGGTGGAAAAATTAATAATGAAGCGAAAAAGCGCCTTGAATTAAAAGGCTATGGTAGGGCTCTTGTCTACAAAATGGCTGTGCTCACCGGATTACGAGCAGCAGAACTTCATAAGCTTAAAGTTCATTTCCTCGAAACAGAAACAGATCAACCAAAATTATTCGCCCCCAAGACAATCACCAAAAACAAAAAAGATGCGGTATTCCATCTACGAAAAGAATTTGCAGAAGAGCTTGCTTCTTGGGTGAAACAAACAGGCCGTAAGCCTACCGACCCACTATTTTCCGTACCCAGAAACTATCTACGAAACTTCAAGAAAGACTTGCAGTTCGCAGGCATACCATACTTAGATACCCAAGGAAGGAAGTTTGATTTCCATGCGCTTCGAAAAACCTGCAATGTCCTGATGGGCCAGGCAAAAATCAGCCCTGCCCTCAGGCAGAAGCACATGCGCCATAGCGATATTCGCCTTACCTTGGAAACTTACGATGATGCAGATGCTTACGATCAAACAATAATAGTAAGCGGCTTACCCGAATTTAGATTAAACAATAGTGAGGATGCAAAATTATGAGCGGCATTAAAAAATGATAGGAGGATGGCTAATTGCACTTTAAGACCTTAGGGCACTTAAAGTTATTAAAGCCAGATAATCCAAGGATTATAATTTGGTGCTGGTTAGCATAGCGGAAGTCTTGCTTACCAGCACCAAATCATTGTAGATAGCTCAAAGAATGAACAACCTTAAGGTACGCCAGAATATATCTGGAAAACCCTAGCGCTTATGCTTATTCAAAAAGTCATCAACATCTAATTGCCGAAATCGCACGGTACCTTTGATTTTAAGGTATTTGAGTTTGTTGGTTTTCAGATCCCGAAAGCGGTCAACAGTTTTTTCTGAGACCCCAATAATTTTTGCAACATCCTTCTTGGTTAATAGCACTTCCATGATTACTCCTTGGATTTATCATTGATGGACTTATCATCGGTGGACTTAATATTATTGATTGCCACCGTAACAAAATCTTTCAAATGATCAGCCACAAGTTTATCGAGAACATCCCGAGGATCCTCCTGCCATACAGCTGCTGCTATTTTCAAAGCAGCAATTGTTTCATGCTTTAAATCAAACTTGACTGTAAACCGGTCTTTAAACTTACCCATAAATACTCCTTTATCTTTTATAGCCTTAATAGCTGTTAGAACCTTACAGATTTAATAATACCAAAAGAATTTAGGGCCTGCAAGGACTTTTTGCAGGCCTAATGAAAATAATTCCTTGTTTTGAAGAATTTCTAATATTTAAGAGTGTTTCCCTAATTATGGACAACTTTAGACCCTCGGGTGATTTAAACAACACTTTTTTTCATCTTTGTTCATAATCGCAATACAGGGATCAAATTAAAACCT
>CAMDHK010000361.1 GCA_945897965.1 Candidatus Kuenenia stuttgartensis
AGTGTTGTTGCAATGGCTTTGAAACCCCTGAATGATAAAATTGTTGTTAAACGACTTGAAGCAGAAGATAAATCTTCTGGTGGCATTCTTCTTCCTGATAGTGCCCGGGAAAAACCCAGACAAGGCAAAGTCCTTTCCGTAGGTGAAGGTACCGTTTTGGATAACGGCAAGCGTGCCCCTTTCCAAATCAAGGAAGGTGATCGCGTTCTTTTTACCTCTTATGCAGGCAGTGAAGTTACTGTTGATGGTAATGAATACCTCATCATGACCGAAGATGATATTCTTGCAATCGTAGGCTAAGAATGCAGGCCAAATTATTCTGGGCACGAACTGTTTATCACAGTCCGTGCCCTTTTTTATTTCACTTTCTTTACTTTCGTTTACAATAATATTGTCAGTGATATTAAGCGGTCACGCCTTAAAGGGGTTTAATCATGAAATCGAAGTATTTTGGCCTGGTTTTGATCGGTGGAATACTTTTCCTAAGCATTACAAATGCACAGCCTACCCCAGCAGATTCTTGGAATTCTTCTGTGGATAAAGCGATTTCCTACCTCAGGAAGAACCAAGCCGAAGATGGTTCCTGGAGCTCTAAAGCTAGCCCAGGGATTACAGGTATTATTATTACCGGCCTTCTAAAAACGGGCAAACTTCCCTCTGATGATCCTATGATTGCCAAAGGCCTTACCTATATCGAAGGGCTTATCAATACAAAATCCGGACACATTGCGGGCCTCGACCCACGCGTTCAACTTCAAAATTATGTCACCTCGGTTAATGTGATGGCGCTTAGTGCCGCTAATAAAGATTCCTACAAAGCTGTGGTTGGCAATGCTGCTAAGTTTTTGAAGCAACTTCAGTGGGATGAATCGGAAGGTAAAAACCCAAAAGATGATTATTACGGCGGTGCAGGTTACGATAGTAAATCCCGCCCAGATCTTTCCAATACTGCTTTTTACCTTGATGCCTTGGTTGCAGCGGGCGTTGCTAAAGATGACCCTGCATTCAAAAAAGCAATGATCTTTGTAAGTAGGTGCCAAAATCTTAAGAGCGAAAATAACGATCAACCTTGGGCTGGAAAGATAAACGATGGCAGCTTTATTTATTCTGCTGCAGAAGGTGGTAGCGTGCGTAATGCGGATGGCCCAGAAAAAGATGGATCCATGCCCGGTTATGCCAGCATGACTTATGCGGGTATAAAAAGCATGATTTATTGCGGAGTTTCAAAAAATGATCCGAGGGTTAAGAAAGCTTATGAATGGGTTAGCAACAACTATAGTTTGGAGTCTAACCCAGGCATGCCTCCTCAACGCGCTGCATGGGGCATTTTTTATTATTACAACACCATGGCAAAGGCCCTCGAAGCTCTTGAAATTAATGAAGTAAAAGATTCCAAGGGCGTTTCCCACATGTGGAAAGATGAACTTGCTCTTACTCTAGCTAAAAAACAATCTCCCGATGGTTCTTGGTCTAATCCCCAAGATCGTTGGATGGAAGGCGATCCAAACCTAGTAACAGGTTTTGCACTCATGGCCCTAAGTCATGCCAAGCCTAAAAAATAACGTCTTCCTTGTTCTGTTGCTGCTGATTGGCTTTTTAATTAAAGCTGATCCTTTGATTGCGCACCCTTTGCTTTCTGAAAACCATGACCGTACCATCATCATCCGCATTCTTAATAATACGGTGCAACTGGATTACTTGCTGGAGGTTGATGAGTTACGCGCTGCAAGAGATATTGCTTCTCTTCCCGAAGAACAGCGTTTAAAAATCCGCACACGAGAACAGCTTCACGCTATTTTTTCTTCGTATATGGCTGAGGTGCTGGGAGTTAATTTAATTGCAAAGGTGGATGGTAAAACACTAACCTTTGTCTGCACTCAAAAATCGATAAGGGTCAGCAACCACCTGCAATGTTTTTTTCGTTTCGAAGCACCTTTTGAAGTTTCCCCCTTACCCAACCACTCTTTTCAATTCCGTGAGGGTAATTATGCAGAAGATGATTTTTCTAAAGTGGAAATCCTGACCGCACCAACCGATGACTCGATCTTAACCAATCTTAATCTTCCCAGCCCCGAGCTTATTGGTAAAGCACCCTTTGATCTCGGTCCGGGCGAAGCAGAAAAACTGCGACTCGCTTCTTTTCAATTCTCTCTAGAAGCTAATACTAATCCCTTGGATGCAACCAATGGCGTATTAACTCCGCCCGCTAACGAAAACCAACATGATAACGATTCCATGCTTAATCTATTGCTTGATAACAAGAGCAACCGCTGGTTACTTTTTCTCTTCGCTTTGTTCTTTGGGGCTGCACATGCATTAACACCCGGGCATGGCAAAACTTTGGCAGCAGCTTACCTCGTTGGAGAAAAAGGCACATTAGCCCATGCTTTTTTGCTTGGTGCAGTTACCACGATTTCTCATACAGGCGGTGTAATTCTTCTCGCACTATTGCTCCCTAGCTTTTTTCCCAATGCTGCCCCCGCAGATGTGCAAACTGTACTTGGTTTCTTTGGTGGCATTACCATTGCTGGACTTGGTGCTTGGTTGCTACTTCGTCGCATTCTGGGGCAAGCTGATCATTCTCATGGCCCTGGTTCTTCCCACCAACATAAGGCCGATGGCTCTATTTCCCTCAATACTCAGGATGCAGGATGGAAAGGTATAGTAATTCTTGGAATTGCAGGCGGGATTATTCCCTGCTGGGATGCAGTTGCGATGCTTCTTTTTGCATTAAGTGCAGGATTGGCAAGTATTGCAGTACCTTTGCTTTTGGCTTTTAGCACCGGCATGGCTGGAGTTTTGGTCGCAGTGGGAATTGCAGTAGTTAAAACCCGCGACATAATCAAAAAACATGGGCCATCAGGAATATGGCTTGAAAGAATTTCGAAACTTCTGCCCATTATCAGCGCAGTGTTCGTAATTGTAATTGGTGTCTGGCTTTGCTCGGAAAGCCTAAAAGGCCAGACACCTCATTAAAATGATATACAAAATCAGTCAACTCGCTTAAAGCACACTTAGCTAAAAATAGCCAACGCCTTAATTAGCGAACGCTTTTGATTTCGTCTTCTGGTCCAACTTCAACAAAGTAGCTAGATTCGATGAAACCAGCACTGGGAAGGAAATTATTGTTGGAGCTTTTCCAAACATTGACACGCCATTTATTTGCATACACATTGATCACCGAAATTTTCAATGGGTCTACTGGTTCACCAACTTTGGCGAAAAGATTGGCAAGCAAACTGCTTTCGGGTTGAACTTTTATTTTTGGAATCTCTACTTGGGTCATTGTTAAACTCCTACCTGTTTATTTCTTCAAATGTCTATTTAGTTAAACTACCCTATTAACTGCGCATTAAGCTTATTAACAAGGATTCAGTTATACTCCTAGACCAAATTTAAAGAATTATTAATTGGAACCCACTCTATTTACATAATAGCCTTACTTTTTATTATTCGTCATGCGAACTAAAATATTTCATCAAGATTGTAATAATTAAAAGAAAATTATGCTCGACACCCGGTTTTAAGGGATCTTTTGCTTGCCTAGAGTTCCATTTTTTACAACTTGGCAACTATTGA
>CAMDHK010000362.1 GCA_945897965.1 Candidatus Kuenenia stuttgartensis
CATCGATGATCACTCAAGTAATTTGCAAGTTCCTTTTGTTCTTAAAAATATAGAACAAACAGATAAGCGCATTCATGCTATTATCCTTGACCAAAACCAAGGGGTAAGCGCAGCCACCAACACTGCACTTAACCTAGCATCAGGCACCCATGTTTTATTCATGGATCATGATGATTATCTCGAGCCTCACGCTCTGCACCGTTTCGCCCAAGCAATTATTGAAACCGATGCCGATTTACTTTATGCAGATGAGGCCCTCACCAGCGAAGATCTTAACCATGTGCACCAGATTAAAACCTGCCCTGCGTTTTCGCATGATTATTATTTAAGCCATCCGTATGTGGTACACCCCATCTGTGCACGCACTAGCTTAGCAAAAGCCACGGGCGGCTTAAATACCTCGCTAAAAGTCTCTCACGATGTTGATATGTTTTTAAGGCTAATTGAAAAAGCAAACACTATTGCTCATATACCAGATGTTTTATATCGCTGGAGATTGCATCAAAGTAGCACCAGCCATTCCACCAATCTTTTTGAAATAACCAAGTCCACCATGGGGGCGCTGGAAAGACACCTGAAAAGACTAGACATCAACGCAAATGTAAGCCCTTCTGCACTGCATCATAATTTCTTTCGGATTGATCACCCACTGAATCCAAAAACTAAAGTTGCTATTTTAATCCCGACAAAAAACCGCAGTGATCTTTTACAGGGCTGCCTAGATAGCTTGCGCAAAACCGTTCCACCAGAACTGATGGATATCGTTATTATCGATCACGAATCAGATGATGTTGCTACACGCGAACTGTTGCAAAAGGAATCAAAATCCTGCACCATTGCACCATACACCGGCACTTTTAACTTTGCTGCAATGATGAACCTTGGTGCAAGATCGGTACCCAAAGGCAAGCACACGCATTTTCTTCTGCTTAACAACGACACCGTAGCAGCCCATCCAGGCTGGCTCGAACATCTAGCATCTCTTGCACAACGCCCAGATGTTGGCGCAGTTGGTGCAACCTTGCTTTACCCCGATCATTCCATCCAACATTCAGGTGTTATCTTTGGCCTCGCAGGCCCTGCAGATCATGCACATAAATTCCACACCCATGGCACCATGGGAACCAATGGCAGCCTATTTGCAGTAAGAGATTATTCTGCGGTTACTGCAGCTTGCATGATTGTGCCATGTTCTGCGTATGAAGCAGTAAATGGGTTTGATGAATCGTTTGCAATTGGATTCAATGACACGGATTTCTGCCTAAGGTTAAAAGACAAAGGCTACAAGATATTGCAAACCCCTTACACAGTGCTATTTCATTTGGAATCACAATCAAGACTTGCAGATCGCACCCACCCTGCAGATACAAAACGATTCATGGATCGCTACGAATCGTTCATCAAATCAGGTGATCCCTTTTACAGCCCCTACTTGGAAAACGAGGGATTCACCCATCTTCCAAAACTAGGCGCTGAATGCCCCCTGAATATTCCATCTCGGCTGGTAACCATGCCATGGGCCCCTTCAAAACAATTACAAAAAAAGGGTGCTGCATGAAGAGTCTCATTAAAAAATACTATTCGCAATTGAAGCAACTTGAATTCCTTCAACCTATCAAACCAGCTTGGCGAAACCTGCGTAGATGGTTCATCGCACGCACCACCCCATTGCCCAAAGCGCCAAAAAACAACCATGGAAATGCTGATCAAGGCGATATCCTCGATGTTTATTTCAACCATAAACTCGATGCCTTCCTTAACCACAAAGATTCCTGCATTTCATTCAAGATTGATCCAAAACCACTCGTCAGCATTATTGTTCTTACCTACAACAAAGCTGCACTTCTTTTAGAATGCCTGCAAAGCATTGTAAACCACACACACGATTCCTACGAAATTATCATCGCAGATAACGCATCTAATGATCTTACTAATGAATTATTGGACCGTATCGAAAACGCTATCGTCCTTCGTAATTCTGAAAACTTAGATTTCATCCGCGGTAACAACGCTGCAAGCAAACACGCCCATGGCAAATACCTACTCTTTCTCAACCACGATACCTCGGTACTTCCGGGCTGGTGTGATGAACTTTCACAATTAATGGAATCAAGAAATGATGTTGGCGCAGTGGGTGCAAAACTAATTCATATGGATGGCAGATTGCAAGAATCGGGTTGCTTGGTTCGTAAAGATGGTTCCACCTGGGGATATGGCAGAAGCCATGCTAATCCCAATGCATGCGAATTCAATCATGTTAGAGAAGTTGATTTCTGCTCGGGTGCTGCATTGATGGTAAGAACGGATTTGTTCCGAACTTTAAATGGTTTTGATGAACGCTACAACCCCGCATACTTTGAAGATGTTGATCTCTGCATGAGCATCAAAAGGCTTGGATATAAAGTTTTGGTGCAACCACACGCTGCAGTACTACATCGAGAGAATGGAAACTTATCAGGTCGCGCATTCAAATTGTGCCAAACCAACGCCCCTATCTTTAAGAAAAAATTCGAATACGAACTTTCGCTTCTTCAAGAAGAAGAATCAGCACTCCATGCACGAGATAAAAAAATAGGCCGTAACATTCTTGTTATGGATGATTATGTACCCGATCCAAGCAGAGGCGCTGGTATGCCTCGAACCAAAAAAATACTGCTCGACCTCGCAGGCCTAGGTCATAAAGTTACCTACATTCCACTCACCGATACCGCAACCCATGGCGCTACGGTAAAAGAATTACAACTTCATGGCATAGAAATTTTTCATGGCCACTTTGATCTTGAAGCCCTCTTTGAAGAAAGACAAGGCCTTTACGATACGATCATAGTTTGCAAACCGCACCATGCAGAGCCAATGCTTTGGCGCATGCGCAAACATTTTCCGAAGGCTCATCTTATCTACGATACGGAAGCCATCATTTTTCAAAGGGAACTTGATAGGGCCCTAATCGAAGGGAAATCGATCGCACCAGATCACCTTGCAGACTTGAAAAATCGAGAGTTTGCAATCATGAAACAAGCGGATACTGTGCTGGTGGTGAGTGAAGCAGATAGAAAAACCGTACTTGAAGATTTGCAAGGAAAAAGGGTTACGATTTATGGCCATCCGATGGAAGCCAATGAAAAGGCACCAGGGTATGACTCAAGAAAAAATCTTTTATTCGTTGGCGGGTTAACCGATGCCCATGCCCCGAATGTAGATGCGCTGGAACTATTTTTAAAAGAATCATGGCCTGAGATAAGTAATCAACTTCCTGATTGCAAAATGATCATAGTAGGAGCCAACCCTTGTAAAAGAATTATTGCAGCTGCAGGCAAAACAGCACAATTATTGGGGAGAGTAGAAGATTTACAACCTCTTTATGATGAAGCAAGAGTAGTGATCTGCCCACTACGCTTTGGCGCAGGTATCCCCCTTAAATTGGCAGAAGCGATGGCGCATGGGGTTCCTAGTGTTGCAAGCATTGCAGCAGGCAGAGGTTTTGGAATCCAAGATGGCTCAGTAGTTGCGATTGCGGAAAACTCTAAATCATTTATCAATGA
>CAMDHK010000363.1 GCA_945897965.1 Candidatus Kuenenia stuttgartensis
GAATTAAACAAGCCAACACCAACTTTATTGATATCTGTTTAATCTAGTTCCAATTACAATGCTTTTTAAAGAATGCTCAGAACTAAAGCTGCCAAAAAATAACTTGCACCTATAAAGCAAAGGTTTTATTTCTCATGGAATTGGTAACCGCCATCCCATGAAGCATCAGGTGGGTTCTGCTGATAATCCCTGCAACGATCAACATAAATTTGACACAGCTTATCATCAAGATTTTCACTTACTAATTTTTGGAATAAGCTCAACCCAGCCGACCAGTCTTTTTTAACATAAGCAGCAAACGCAGTTTTAAATTCACCGCAAAACTTAATCGTACTTTCTGATGTTTCTCCTGCTATACCCAACAGTTCGTGTACCATGATTTTCTTATCTTTACCCTTCACACCTACCAGATCTATTGGGCGAGTGACCAACCTATCACCACAACCCTTTAAAGTGACATCTGAAATCATAATCGTCGTACCATAAACCTTGTTCAATCCTTCAAGCCGACTTGCAAGATTTACGTTATCGCCAATTACGGTATAGCTTAGGTGTTCTTCAGTACCAATGTTTCCAAGGACCACATTACCAGTATTAATACCAACTCTAGCTTTGAATATCGGCTTATTCAATCTAACCCATTTCTCCTGTAAAAAAGATAGCTTTTGAAGACCCTGAATTGCAGTTTTGCAAGCTTTGAATGCATAGTCATCGCAATTGCGAGGGGCATTCCAATATGCCATCACTGCATCACCAATGTATTTATCAACCGTGCCTTGGTTTCTTATGATCACCGAAGAAAAACAGCCGAGGTATTCATTTAGTTGAAGAACCAAATCATTAGGGGAAAGGTTTTCAGAGTAATGGGTAAAGTTTACGATATCAGCAAACATGATGGCGACATCTTTTTCTTTTCCTCCCGGTATAGCGCTGGTTCCTGCATCAAATAAACTTTTAAGCACATCCTTAGGCAGATACTGCGTAAAAGCTTGAAGTCCAATTTGCATTAGATTCATGGAATGAGCCAAATTCTTAATCTCTATAATTTTTGAATCTGCTCTAACTTTATGGGTAAAATCAAGCCTTCCAATTTTCTGAGCCAATTGAACCAGACTTTCGATGGGTTTAGAGGCAGACCGTGCCAGTACGAGCGAAAGAATAACGCTTATGATCATTACCGCTGCCAAGATTCCAATGGCCAAATAGAAATGCCAGTAAGCATTTGAAAACAATACTTTCTCAGGGACATAAAGGCACACATACCAATCAGGGGAAGTTCCTGGTAAAACCGTTTTAATAATCCCGACATAATCAGATCCATCAACATCAAAGTGAAATAATTTTTCTAAACCACCTTGTAATTCTAAACCATTCAACATAAAGTCAGGAACTGACAAGATCATTTTTTCAATTGCAGGATCCTTCATATCTTTTGGCGGGGAATAATAAATGGTATCCCCATCCGAATCTTTTGGAAAAACATCGACCATAAGAGAGTGAGCTAGAACTTTTTTCGATTTGTCTGGAAGTTTTTCAAAAATAAAAGCATTTATTCCTCTTTTATGTATTTCTTGCATTGTTTCATTAAGATACCCACTGATCCATTCGGTACTGATACCCATTGCCAAAACCCCAAAAAATTCACCGTTGTCATCCCCTAGGCCTGTCGAATAAAATAATCCTGTTCTGATTTCCTTAAAGTTTTTCATAAAAGTAAAACAATTAGTCCACTCCCCTTTTTTTAAAACAGGTTGTGCTTTTCCCTGAACATAGAAGGGCCTTTTTCTGTTGTCATATCCACCGTTTTCATCCACAGACAAAGGTTTATGCGGAAAATCAGGATAAGAATAAGTTTTTAAAGTAAATGTGCCTGAAGAGTTGGGGATTATCTCTTGAACAATGACATCTTTTTCTGAATAATTAGAACTTTGACTAAATCGCGAAGGCCCGTATTTTTCATGTTTCAATCCAGATTTTTCATCAAGCGAAAGCCTTAGTGAATATCCTGTTTTTTCTTCCGTATAAATTGCAATACCAAGATTATGATTAACAATTAGGCTATGCGCCAAATTATTTAAAATCAATGAATAATCTACCTTACCATTTTTTATTTTGAATGAAAACCGATCTGTCACTTCGACGACATCTTCAGCTTCTTGAAGAAAATTTTCAACCTTGAGAGTGACCGCTTGCGTAAGCAAATGCCCAACCTCTTGGGTGTAATTAACCCGGGACGTATAAGAAAGTCTAAGACTTAACAAAGTGATTGTCAGGCCTGAAAACAAAGTCAAACCAATAAAACTAATCAAAAGTGCGGTTCTAAGACGGTACATACTTAACAAAGATGTTTTCATGAGTTCCTATCTCGCTATCGAAGCTATAAAACTTTTATTCATAGTACAAAGAATAGTTGATTGCTTAAAGTAAGAAATAATTCTTAAACATATCACTATTAGTGAAGGAAGGGCCGCCTTTTAAGATAGTATCGCCATTTTTTAAAAAGCGAATTGCATTAACCGATGAATAAGTTTCCGCCCACTGTCCAGATTAAAATATCAACGATTATTTTTCATTGAATTGGTAACCACCATCCCATGAAGCATCAGGGGGATTCTGCTGATAATCCTTGCAACGATCAACATAAATTTGACACAGCTTATCATCAGGATTTTCACTTGCTAACTTTTGGAATAAGCTCAACCCAACCGGCCAGTCTTTTTTAACATAAGCAGAAAACGCAATTTTGAAATCAGTACAAAACTTTACTATCTTACTGGATGTCTCATTGGTCAGGCCCATAAGTTCATGTACCATGATTTTCTTATCTTTCCCCTTCACGCCTACCAAATCAATCGGTCGAGAAACCAACCTATCATCACAAGCCTTTAAAGTGGCATCTGAAATCATAATCGTTGTATCATAAACCTTGTTTAATCCTTCAAGCCGACTTGCAAGGTTTACATTATCACCAATCACGGTATAGCTTAAATGTTCTTCAGTACCAATGTTTCCAAGCACCACATTACCAGTATTAATACCAACTCGGGCTTTGAATACCGGCTTATTCAATCTAGCCCATTCTTTTTGCAGGAAGGAAAGATTGTGTAGACCTTGAATTGCAGTTTTGCAAGCTTTGAATGCATAGTCATCGCAATCCCTGGGGGCATTCCAATACGCCATCACTGCATCACCAATGTATTTATCAACTGTACCTCCGTTTCTTATGATCACCGAAGAAAAACAGCCGAGGTATTCGTTTAATTGAAGCACTAAATCATTAGGGGAAAGGTTTTCAGAGTAATGGGTAAAGTTTGCGATATCCGCAAACATGATGGAAACATCTTTTTCTTTGCCGCCTGGAATAGCTCCAGTTCCTGCATCAAATAAACTTTTAAGCACATCCTTGGGCAGATACTGCGTAAAAGCTTGAAGCCCAATTTGCATTAGATTCATGGAATGAGCCAAATTCTTAATCTCTATGATTTTTGAATCAGCACGAACTTTATGGGTAAAATCAAGCTTTCCAATTTTCTG
>CAMDHK010000364.1 GCA_945897965.1 Candidatus Kuenenia stuttgartensis
TCGCCAAGAGTTGCGCAAGTGCGTGGCTTATTCGACCTTGAACCCAGCGCAGTTGATCATCATGTTCAAACACATGAACTTGGAATTGAAGAAAAACCTTGGAACATTGGGTTGATCACCGGGCCAAGTGGTTCGGGCAAAAGCACCCTCTCTAAAGTGCTTTGGCCTGATGCGATTTTACCGACGAACCCTTGGCATCATGAAGCATCGCTGCTCGATTCCTTCCCCATGGAACTTGGTGTTAAAGAGGTTGTGGAGATATTATCCTCGGTTGGGTTTAGTTCGCCACCCGCCTGGCTAAGGCCTTTTGCATCCCTTTCGAACGGGCAGCAATTCCGTGCAACCTTGGCACTGCTAATCGCACAAGCCAAGGCAAAGCCAAACGCTACGCCAATTGTTTTTGATGAGTTCACTTCGGTTGTGGATCGCACAGTTGCGCGGATAGGATCGACAGCCCTTGCAAAAATCATACGCAAGATGGATATGCAATTTGTCGCAGTAACTTGCCATGATGACATTATTGAATGGCTACAGCCCGATTGGATTTATCGCGTGGACGAGGGGTTGTTCACATGGAGGTGCCTTCGGCGAAGGCCAGAAATCGAGTTGGAAATCATTCGCACAAAAGCATCCGCATGGCATCTGTTCGCACCGCATCATTATCTAAGCACATCAATTGCACCCTCTGCAATTTGTTACCTGGCAAGTTGGAATAAACATCCTGTTGCGTTTTCAGCATGGCTACCTTTTGTGGGTAAAGGACCACCCACTAGGAGGGAACACCGCACTGTTTGCTTGCCTGATTTCCAAGGAGTTGGGATAGGGCAAGCATTATCTGCAACGATTGCATCAATGTTTAAAGGATTGGAATTAAGGGCGATCAGCACGACAACGCACCCGGGATTAATTGCTTCGCGGATACGTAGTCCGCTTTGGCAACTTAAAAGGGCGCCCTCGCTGGCACAAGGTTCGCAAGGGAAAATGAATTTGAGCCATGCCCGTACGAGGTTGACAGCCGGGTTTGAATACATTGGTAAAGCGATGCCAAGCCGACTGGCACGGGATCTTTTTCGCACTCAACAAAATTGAATAGGAAGAGATGATTATGAACAAGCTACCCAAGCCTGAAATCACGCAGTTAATAAGTTCTTATTTGCAAGCGGGTGGTACCCCTGCGGTTGCAGCGTTGGCAGCGGGCATTTCTGAGCAAACTTTTAATCATTGGGTTGCAAAAGGAAAAACCACTAGGGCGCCCAAGGCTCTTAAGGCTTTTTATCACGCGGTGGAGCAAGCACATGCGCAGGCAAGATTACGAGCAGAGATAGCAGCGTTTAATGATAAACCGTTGGAGTGGTTGAAAAGTGGACCATGCAAGGGCGAGGTTGAGTGGGGGAAAAGAGCCTCGGGGAAAAAGCCGGTGGTGGATCCACTGCCCCAACTTCATACCCAAAAATTCCTGCAACTTTTGCTCAAGGTTTTGCAGGCATACCCTGAAGCGAGAAAAGCCCTTGCAGATGCCATGCATCAAACAAAGGCTTAATCTCGGATAAAGTATTAAAGGGTTGTGGAACCGAAGAGGCCACCAGGGAAGTAGCCTACCGAAGTATTGAAAAATCTGGCAAATGATCCCGCTCCATTTACTAATGTTGGGATTACAAAAGCAGTTTCTGTTTGGGCCAAACCTTGAGTTTCAAAGCTGAAGATAGAAGCGCGTGGCGCACCTCCAGGGCCTGCAAGGGCCACTGCAACTTCCCGCCCGTTAACATTTCGTGCAACACCGGCACGGATGGTGCCATTAAATCCTTCAAATGTATTTGTCACAGGGATGCCAGCGGATTGATTGTTTAGGATCACGCCAAATTGGTTGTTGGTGGTACCCACGACAAGGTCGGTAATACCCAAGCCTTGGTCTAAGTTTCCAGCGGCGAGACTAAGTCCACCCCTACTTGTAGAATCATTGAAAGCAAAGAAATTATCAACTAGTTTGGGTGAACTGCCCAAGCCATTTACATCAAAGGATTTGATGTTGTAGCCTGCGTTGCTTGCTGGAGCAACAATGACTTCTTCACCTGCGTTTGAGTTGCGCTGCCCAGCAGTAACAACAACGCCGCCGTTAAACTTAGGTGCATAAGCAAAGAAGTTATTAAGGGGGGATGTGGTATTAACGCCCGAGGCGGTGCCTGCATAAACTGTAACTCGGGGGCCACCAGTTGCTCCTGCGCCACAGATGATATCATCAAAACCATCGTTATTGGTATCACCAACAGCAATATTTACACCACCTTTAAAATTAGGCTGATCAAACGCAAAGAATTCTACAATTGGATTTGGGTCTACAGTTTGTGTATTAAAATCAACCCTAAACACTTTGATATGCGGAGAACCACCTGGTCCTGCAGCAGTAATTATTTCTGGAATATCATCGTTATCTACATCGCCAATGGCAACGCGAACACCACCGGTAAACCTAGGATCATAAGCAAAGAAAGTAGTATAAGTAGGTACAACAAAAGTTGGAGGTGGCTCGATAAGTATAATCAGATCATCAACATCAGTACCATCTGTACCGTCAGCACGATAACTATCTAGCGTACCAGGATTGGTAATAATAACACTTGTTACTGAACCAGTACTTTCATCTATTAATGTCCTTGCAGTTGCTGGGACAGGGGCCGGTTGGTTAAGGAAACGGGTTTGTCCACCACTAATTGTAATTTTTGGAGCTACTAAATAACCAGTTCCCGGATTATCTATCCGAATTTCATTTATTTGACCATTTACAATACCTTGAGAAGCTGTAGTTACAGGTAGAACTGTTGCTCTTATATTAGCCGCTGCAGCTTGAAAAGTAACAGTAACAAGTGGACCGCCGCCTGCATCAGCCCCAATCGCGGTAAAATCATTAAGAATCCCTTCGCCGAGCACCATGGGCTGATCGACGGCCGGAGTAAGCCTGGCTTCAAGGCTAAGGAGTTCAAGTTTAATGGAGCCGTGCTTTTTTTGAGTCTTCTTTTGATTGAAGAGATTCTTGATAAAATTACGCATCTTAATACTCCAATAACTTAAACATCAAATAAAACGGTTCGATGTTGCGAAACAAATACGAACACCGGGTTGCTAATGAATTGATCGGCAAATGGGGGAAATAATTTGAATGAATAACTTAAGAAATAATTTTTATTTGTGAAATAAAGAGAGGGAGGTAAGCGGAATAGAGTGCAACTTCCGCAAACTAATCAAATTGACATGAATTGGTAAAATGGGGTGATATATCCCGAATTGCCTAAGTTACAAAAAAGAAACCCACAGATTTAAGTCTGTGGGTTCTAATAGAAAGCTTGGGCGAAGCTTGCGATTGTTAAGAAATTGCATCAAGGCACTTGGGGATCGGAAGACATATCGCCACCTTGGGGAGTTTCTGCATAGTAGAAATTCTCACTGGAAATATTCGAATTAAAGGTGGCAACACTACCATCAGCCATTGCCATATTGATGGCACCACCCATGCCATGTAATTTAAGAGGGTG
>CAMDHK010000365.1 GCA_945897965.1 Candidatus Kuenenia stuttgartensis
TCAAATAAAAAAAACTGTTCAAAAATTTATTGAAATGGCAACCACATTAAAAACACCACTTAAACCTTGAATCAATTATGCTGCCAGATGCTAAATACTATGATGTGTGGATTATTAAAGCTAATCAGGTGATCAGAGAGATCCCAGCAGTTACTATTTTGCAATGGATTGGAGAAAGGCGTTTGCTGGTTCGAGACAAAATACGGCCTGCTGGCACCGCAGATTGGTTCGAAGTTGGCCAACACCCCTCTCTTGCAAACAACTTGCCAGAAAAAGAAAGTATTGAGACTGAAATCTTAGAGCCCCCATTGCATTCTTTTAAAAAGCATCAAGGTGTTGATGATGATATCGATATGATCCCATTAATAGATGTAAGCCTGGTACTGTTGGTTTATTTTTTAATGAGTACATCTTCTCTAGGTTCAGGGACATCCACAAAACTTCCGATTGCAGAATATGCAAGTGTGCAGGGCATAAAAGACCAAGCATGGATTGAAGTAGAGAACAACAAAGCTTATACAGTCGGGTTTGCAGAGAGAAAAAAAGACCAATCAACCAAATTTGAGTCCCAAGAAAAATTGATTGCTTATCTTCAAGATGAAATTAAAAAAGGGCAGGGGTTTAAAGAATTAACTGTGTATGCTCCTGGAGATATATCTGCTGGAACCATTCGCACCTTGGTAAGTTCAATTGAAAAATCATTTGGCAAAGATGAGATTTCTAAAATTCATTTGGGAGTCACCGGAAAAAAATGAGCCTTTGGGATTTAAAAAATCATGGTATAGACTCAAAATCAATTCTACTTGAGTCCATCGAAATACAAGATCTTATTGTATCCGGGTTAATTTCTATCCATGATGAAATCCGAAAAGAAGGAGAAATCGCATGGAAAACTCTACACGATTATCCAGAATTCGAAGAAGCTTTCTCATCAAAATCAACAATCAAACATGAAGACGATGACAACATCGATATGAATGCTTTAATTGATGTTTGCCTGGTGCTTTTGGTCTTTTTCATCCTCCTAACTAGCTATGCAAAATTAGTACAACATCTCGAAGCAGCTAAAACCAATCCAGATTCAAAAATTCCAGCAATAAGCACTTCCCAAGCTGATCAAAAAACTAAAGTTGTGATAAAAAAAGAAGGTGAAAAAACTATTTTCTATATCAATGAACAACCCGTTGAAAATGATAACCTTACTTCTGCATTAAAAGCTTCTGCGCGAAAATTAAAAAGCAAAGATTTGATTTTATATTACAGCGATGATGTTCCCTACCAAGCAGTGATATCTATTCAAGACGCAGCAAGGGCCGCTGATTTTCAACAAATACTCCAAGCACTAGAAAAATAACCCTACTTTTTCTTAAAGATAATATCTGCCTTTGCAGGTTCGTATTTACCAACGGTTTTACTGATTGTAAAACGTGTCTCTTGAATATCATCCTCTTTAGCGCCTTGAAGAGATGCTTTTTCAAGTTTCTGCAATTTCTCTTCAACAGAAATAGGCATAAGCACTACAAACGCTTCTACTTTGATTTGCAGGCCCATCGCACGAGATAAATTTGTAACTGATTGTGCTTTGTCATCCACCCAAAAAATATCACTAACTGAAGACAAATCTAATTCCATGGTCGTTATAGGTTTAGCACCAAGGTTTGAAATAACTAAAAATTTACCTGCCTTATTTGGATCCGGGAAAGCAAGCCTAGCATTTAAATCCATTAATTGTGAAAGATAATCCGAGCCATTTGTGGTGTTAAAAACCATTATCCACCGAAGCATTCGTTCACCCCGACCATCACCAACCCCGTCGCCTTTTGTATTTCCAACACCCTTTAAACCCTCAATCATTTTACTTTTTAAATTTTGCCCAATCCGAGATAACTCTTGGGCTTTGGCATTTGCATCCTCCACCAAGGATTTTCCACCCGTTTTATCAACTTGAATTTTTTCTGTCGGAGAGGGATCCAACTTCAATGGAATTTCAGGCATGCTTTCTTTATCTGAAAGATTCAATTTAGGAGGCGTTTTGATCGTATCATCATTTTCTTTTGCATCAGGGTTACCAGACGAAGTACCACCCCCAACCCTTACTGACGAAACCCCAAGCCTTCGGTTAACATCGCCGATTATTGCTTTCTTTAACCCTTCCCAACCAAGCATCATTATTAAGGTAACCAATGCAATGTGAACAATAAACGATACAAACAACGAGGTAAATGACTCATAATTTGGCGAATATTTCATCCAAATCTGTTTTTGCCAAGTAGTAGTTTTCATAATCATCCAAAAACTTTATTTTGATTTATAATGTTTAAGTCTACCCGATAACAGAATATTATCATCAATCATCTCGTAGCCAAAAGAAGCTATTTTTCGCCGCTGGGCCATTTCAAGAATTCCAACCCCTGCTACAGGTGAGATTGCATCTGAACCGCCAATGATAAATGGGGCGATATAAACCTGAATTTCATCAACTTGATCTGCGTCAAAAAAACTACCCAAGGTTTTTCCGCCTCCTTCCACCAATAGGTTTTGAATCCCTTTTTTCCCCAACAGTATTAAAAGTTCATCAACAATTTCAGCAGAATTATTAGAAGTAAGTTCGAGCAGTTCACATCCCGAATCTTGCAATTTTTCTTTTAATTTTCGTGAAACATTTTCATGCACAGCAATTATCGTTGGATATTCCTTAGCAGATTGAACGATTCGTGAAGAATGGCTTATTCTGGCTTTAAGATCGATCACAACTCGCATTTGTTTTCTTGGCCCTTCTGGCCTTGCATTTAACATGGGGTCATCAAGATCTACTGTTCCAACACCCACCAAAATTGCATCGACTAAACCCCGTAATTGATGAACTCTTTCTCTACATTTATCATTACTAATCCATTTTGATTCACCAGTTTTCGTCGCAATCTTACCATCCAGACTCATAGCCCATTTCGCAATAACAAATGGTTTTGAATGCAAATGATATTTAATAAATGGGGCATTAATAAATTCAGCTTTTTCTTTACCAACCCCAACTTCAACTTTAATCCCATGAGATTGCAAGAAACCAATTCCTTTACCAGCAACCAATGGGTTCGGATCACGCATTGCTACAAAAACTTTGGATATCCCGGAATTTAAAATTGCATTTGCACAAGGCGGAGTTTTCCCATGATGCGAACAAGGCTCGAGGGAAACAAACAAAGTACTTCCAAAGGCTTTATCACCAGCTTGATTTAAGGCTTCGATTTCAGCGTGTAAACCCCCAAACCTCTGGTGCCAACCTACACCAACCACAGTGTTATCTCTAACTAATACAGCTCCAACCATAGGATTAGGCTCTACCATTCCACGGCCACGAATAGCCAGATCAAGCGCCAAGCTCATCCATTTTTCCGGCGCATCATCGTTCATGATTAATTTATTCCCTAAAAGCTGTAAAAAGATACAATGAAAGAAATAGACCTAGGTTAAGAATCTATGGTTATTTGCAGTGAAGTTTTCAAATGATTAGGAAAAAGTTTTTC
>CAMDHK010000366.1 GCA_945897965.1 Candidatus Kuenenia stuttgartensis
AACGAGGCGGCTACATCGGACGCAATAGTGATCCTAGACCAGGAATGAAAGTCCTTTGGAGGGGATGGTTTGCGTTTCACCTGCTCGTTCAGGGCGCAAGTCTCTTCAGCCCTAACAACTCCTCCGGATAATTGTGGGTAAGAGTGAGCTTTGCCGCGGGCAGCCTTAACCCGCGCTTCGGGATTAATATTAATATTAACAAGCGTCAAAGGATCGAGTATCTGTTGGATCTTAGCTGCATCGCGAACTTCGCAAGCCTTCTTCAACCCTTCCAAGGTGTTTTTATCCAAGGGCGAGCCAAGAAACTCAAAAGCATCCACCAACCTGATTGCCTGCGCAGCAAGAGGTTGCCCCTCAACCTCCACAACCTCATAAGCACGCAAAGGTGCAGCCAAAAGCAGCAGGATGAAAACCGATCTCAGCATAGACTTGTTAGCTTCAAACATTGGCTCATCTCCTGCAAAATTCGCTTTCGATCAGCAACTCTTTAATCAAAACAAATTATTTGCCTTTTTCAGAGGCAGCATCGGCAGGTATCAACCTGATCTGCCTAACATCCATGACAGCACCCTTGGCTTTTTTAATAGCTCTGATTTCCAAAGAATATTTGCCTTCCTTTGCGATCTCAACTTCTCCGACAATTCGCGGCTTAAACATTTGAAAGCCACCAGTATCTTCAACAACAAAGGGGAATTTCTTTTCGCCAACATGCACTGCAACATCGCTGCCGCCCTGCCCGGTGCCACACCCTTGCAACACTTCAATCTTGAACTTCCCAGGCTTGGTAACAACGAATTCCCAACTGGCCCAGTCTTTCTCATTCACCCAGAAACCAAGGGTATTCTTGTTGACCTGCGGTTCATACTGCAGTTTCACGCCATGCACCGTTGCGGTTTTCGAATGTAGCAAAACCGAACCATCCGCATCCTGGGTGCTGGGCTTATTATCCGCCTTGGGCTTCACCACCTCAGGCTTATCCATCGCCAAGATTGCACTCGGAAACGCAATAGCGATTGAAAATAAAAACATAATTCGAGCAAAGATCTTGCGCATAATACTCACTCCAGAAATAAAAACGTCTCAAAACAATAATCGGTAATGCAACACTTACTTGGAAGCAGGAACAACAGGCTGAACCCAGGCGGTTTCAAAATCGCCCTTTTGGTAAGGGTTGGGATGAAGCTTTGAAGATACCACTTTTGCCCTTACATACAACTCCCTGCCAGTAAACTTATACTTTGCTGTGGTTTCCGTGGAATCCTTAGCCACCACCCCGATCTTACCTGCATAATTCCTCGTTACCATTACAGCCTTGCCATCTTTATCCAATACAGGAGTGCTATCAAGCGAAGTATCGGCATAAGTAACAATAAATTCAGTTCGATAAGAAACACCCGCTTCTGCCTTGATCTTTACAATTAATTCGCCATCACTAACTGCAACATCCTCCAGAACCACGCCAGTGCTGGAATAAAAATCCCCCTTGTGCATGGCTTGTAAAAGACTATCAGCATTAAGCTGCTTCGAGCGAACCATAACCCACCCTCTGCCCGGATTGGTTTTCCCCAAACCAATATCGTGGTACTCATGAGAATCATCGGTAGCAAGGCCATACACCAAAGGCATCTTTAATTTGCCCAGCCTTAAAGCAAGTGCTACATCCCAAAGTTTTTCGCAACTAGGAAAAGTATCGCCCCCGTAATTACGCACCCCTGAATGGCCGTTATGCACTTCGAAAAATCGAATCTCAGAACACATCGCAATATCCTCTGCAGGAATGGACTGCTGAAAATTGGGATGATTGAGAAACCCAAGAGTAACATTGCCCGACTTTTTAGACTGCTCTTCAAGGTTTCTAAGATTTACCGTCATCGTTTCGCGTATGCCCTCGCCATCCACCGGCTTAATTGCCTTGTTCACATTCAATGCGTTCATATGTATGGGGAACTTTGCAAACTTATGAGTGATCTCTTCAGCAGGAACAAAAAGAAACTTGCCCTGCTCTTCGTGCAACTTCTTGCACTCTTCCAAAGTTTTAAGCCTTACCAACTCCTTACCATCCACCATCTTTTTCTCAACCCAAGTTGGCCCAAACCGATTAACATACTTCTCAAGCGCCTTACCCTTGTTACCTTCCACTTTTTTTGCCGTCGCCCACTTCTCTCCCTCTGCAAGCAAATTATGCTCCGTCAATGCCAGGAATTGGTAGCCATGGGTTTTGTACCAGTCCGCAATCATATCTGGGTAATCATTGCCATCGCTCCATAGCGAATGGGTATGCAGATTCCCCTTCCAATAAATTGCGCCCACTGCACCTGCATTTTTTTCACCCTGACTCAGAGTAAAATTGCCAGGCAAATAAATCGCAAGGGATAAAACAAAAACCACTAGCGGAACAACTATTTTTCTTCTCATGGTGACTTCTTTTGGCAGGTAAAAACAAAACTAGTAACTTCCATGATTTAAGCTTACCCGACATGATTAAACGAGAAAAGAAAATAAGGCCATCCTCACATTAAACACTTTTTTCTTTTTCTTCCCATATTCGCATCCCTTTTTCCTCTAGCTTTTACTCCAGCATTTTTCTTTTTCTTCCCCCTACTCCCAACCCTCTTCCCTCCGGGAAAAGGGCCCTTCGCTTCGCTAGCCCGGGTTTCTATCCTCCACCACTTTTATTTGCCATTAATTGATATGGGTTTAATTAAAGACAGAGTAGTTGCGATGGGGAAGCCCCACTGCAACTCCTCCATTTGAACCTTTGGATTTTGCACTTAAGGATAAGATTAACGAGATTTTTTATTTGATATCAACCGCCAGTTCGGCAAGCTCACTGACCGTACCGAAGGAACCCCGGTCCCTGAGCCTGTCGAAGGGCCCCTTTCCAAACCGCATATTTATACCGTCGCTTACGCATCCGGCTCTGAAAGATGTGTGTTCCTTCCGTGGCCAATTTTCTGCTTCTGTTTTTTCCGTGAAATTCCGTGTTAATCCGTGGCTAATGCTTCTGCTTGGTCTTCTGCTTCCTTCCGTGTTTTTCCGTGTTAATCCGTGGCTTGTCTTTTGCTTATTCTTCCTTCCGTGTAATTCCGTGGCTAATTCTTCTGCCTTTTACGCATCATCATTAAAACCGGAATCTATTTGAACTAAACCTCGTTCTATGTTAAGGTAAAGTCGATAGTAATTAGGCCCCACCCTGAATACTTCCCACCTAGACAAAGAGATACCATGGTTTTAGATCACGAAAACACCTCAAAGTTTGGAACGATTGCTAAAATTGCATCGTCATTTCTTTTCGTGCTCTTCTTTTCAAACGCTCTAGTTCATGCAGAAATCAACATCAGCCCTGAAAAAGTAGTACTTGATGGGCCAGAATCAACCCAACAAATATTGATAACTCGAATAGATAAGAAAACCGGAAACCGATCAGATGTTAGCAACCTTGCAAAGTACGCAATCACAGATCCAAAGATCATCCGCATCGATTCCTTTGGCTTGATCGAACCCATTGCTGAAGG
>CAMDHK010000367.1 GCA_945897965.1 Candidatus Kuenenia stuttgartensis
ATCAAAGGCGTTGCACCCGCAATTTCTTTTCTTTGATACTGCAGAAATTCCTTAAGATCATCCAGCAAAGTACGAAAAGAGGGACTATCCCCTCTTGATACTTCATTCAAGCCACTGCCTCGCCTATCTAAAAATAATACCCTGTAGCCTGCTTGTGCGAATTTCTTGCATGAAGTTTCATACCAACCACCATGGCTTTGAATTCCATGAATAAAAACTATCGTGCCCTTGATAATTCCTACGGGTTGAAAATGACGGTAATGAAGTTTGTACCCTCCCGAAGTAACGAAAGATGCTATTTCAAAAGGAGTATCAACCACGGAGTATCTCCTGCCTGATCGAAACCCTGGCCAATGCTTTTTCATCCATCATAATTCCCAATCCATGGCCTGTGATCGCAGGGGCGACTCCACCCCAACCAAAAGTAATATCCTTTTTGGACAACCTTTCTTTAACCAAATGCTTATCGTAAGACCCTTCAAGATAGCGAATATCACAAACAGAACATGCAAAGTGTCTACCTGCAGAAGAAAGAATTGCTGTTTCGCCCACCTGGCAACCTAGTTGGTATTTTATGCCATGCCTGCGGGCATATTGCGCCAGCCTTAACGAAGGAATGAATCCACCGCATTTCGAAAGCCTGATATTAAAATAATCGCATGCCTCATGTTCAACCGCGCGCTCTGCATCGATCATCGAGCAAAGAGATTCATCAAGCATGATGGGGGTGCGAACTTGTGTGCGTACTTTTTTCAACTGATAAACCTGTTCATGGGGCACAGGTTGCTCCATGCAGGTGATTCCCGCGGGCTCTAGTTCTTGAATGCGCTGCGCTGCTTCATCAATAGACCATGCCTCGTTGGCATCAACCCTGATATCTATTTTCTTCCCGAGCCATTTTCGAATCTGCAATATCCTCTTGACATCATCATAACCTGCAATGCCCACCTTGACCTTCATCTGTTTGAAACCATAAAGACTGTAAAGCAGAGAGGCGACTTTCATTTTTAAACCGGATGCAGAGGTTATCGCCCCACTATAACGAACCGAGTTCAGTGGGTTGAAAAGATCACCCGCAAGCAACTTGGTAACCGAAGAGAGGGGTTCTTTAAATTTCTTTCCATACGCATCGAGCACTGCAATTTCCAAAGCACAGCGGGCAGCATTGGCGCTGCATTTACGATCATCTTCTGGGGCAGTGGGTAGGTGCAATCTTTCCGCCATCTGTACGGCCTGAAAGAAATCAGAGCAATGTTCAAGTTGAGAAGGAATCTGAGAGTTGCGCAGAATCTCCATGGAAGAATCAATGGTTTCGCCCGTGACATAGTCTCTGGGCAGCCCCTCGCCAAAGCCGGTTGTTCCATCTTCCAAAGTACAACGGACGAGAATATTGTCGGTATCGGATCGGGCGTGCGAGGCATGTTTAATCACGCGCTTTAAAGGAATACGAACATGGCTAATTGAAACTTCCGATATTTTCACAAGACCCTCATAAAATTACAAATCGACTTGATCGAATCATTTTATTGCAAATCAAGTTCCTTGTCATCACAAAGATAAGTGGGAATTCATTTGCCTTATTTTGGATATTAAGCTAGATTCAAGAGTGATTATGGGAACTAGACAACAATGGAGGGATTTTCCTTATGTCTTTTTCACCTTCAGCAACAACTTCTTCTGCAGGGATTGCGCTTAGAAGTTGTCCTTTTTCGGCTTTACGCGATGTAGTTTTAGAAGAAATCGGCGAACGCGTCATCATTCATGGCACTGTTAACAGTTACTATTTAAAGCAGATTGCTCAAGAAGCAATCATTCCTGCACTTGCTGGAAGAATCTTAGAAAATCAAATTCAGGTGATCAAAGAAAAAGCAGGTTAGAAATCTAACTGCATGCCCGCAGTCACACCATTGATGATCAAATTGCTGGTGCTGTACTGGAATGCTGGTATTTGCAATGTTTGGTTTGCAGATTGAGTCTGATTATTTGCAGTGTAATTCAGATTGTTGCTGTAGGGAATTAACTGTGTTTGGTTGGGCGCACGAAGCACATTCGCAAGCAAAAGAAAATCATATCCAACAGTCAGCTTGATTCGTTCTGTAGCTTTAAAACCTAACTTCGCATTAATCTCAGGAAGCAGCCCAAATTGGTTTCTTGAATATTGCCCTACGTCCACTGGTGAAAACAAAAGCCCACCAGCAGAGTTTGTGGTTGAAGTATTGGTGGTGGAGGTTATCTGCCCTGCAGCATTTTGCGTAGAAGTTTCTGTTTTCACAGTTTGGGTAGTATTGGAGGAAATTTTTGCAACCTGATGCATCACCCCGATACCAAGATTAAAACCTGTCATTACTGACCAACGATTGTAATGATAATCTGCATTAATACCAATCTGGGGCCCAATGAAGTGGTTATAAACCTTGATCTGATCATTGCTCGCAGAATTAATATTAATGGGCGTCGGAAAATTAAGCGCTATGGGCGCACTGACAATATCCCCATTTACATTAATATTTTGAACATCAGTAACCCCATTTGGCCTGAATATGGTGTATTGACTACTTACATCAAACGCTTCTTTAAATTGGAAATATCTAAAGCCGAGTAAGCCGCTAAAGTTCATGTCACCAATCAGAAAATCTCTACCCCTTACATTCAATTCACCACCTGCAATATAGGTGCTGGCATTCGCAAAAATCGAAGAATCAACCTGGCGCGAAAGCACAATCGCATAATTCTGCGTCACCATTGTCGGCGCTTGGCCCGCAATATTAGAAGGAATTGTGAAGTTTAATGAATTATTAAACCCTGTTTCCAGTAGAACAGGAAAATCATTGAGACCGGTCACACTTGATAAATAATAACTGTTCTTAGGTACTAGGATGAAATTCCCATTAACTGAAAGCCCAGAATCCTGCTCTAGATAATATCCTGCAGAGAACCGCATGCCTGATTGCATTCCATAGTCAACAATGCTGTTCTGAGACAACTGCGCCTGCGATTGCAACAATAAACTTGAATTATTGGATACGCTAACTATGGATTGTGGGTCACCATTTTGATCAAAAGAGATGGTCGTTGGCGCGGTTTGTAGCAATCCTTCAGGTACATTAAATACAATTGGATTCACTGTCGTATTATTCAACTTCCATGCAAGGTATTCGCCACCTAGGAAAAATCTTGGATATAAAGGCGCAGCCCCTTCTCTAGGAATTGCACCAATAGGCACTTTATCCACTTCCATTGCTGGTAATTCCAAGTCCTTCTTTTCGTTGGTACCTTGTTCTTTTTTGATTACTGCTGATCCAATTTGACCATAGGGGCTAAGGGGCGAGGGAACCTTACCACCATCCACAGGGGATTGCGCAACGATGGCAGACACCATGAGCAGCCAGGCACCTGATGCCAACAGCTTTTCTCGTTTCATTTTCTGCCACCCCTCCGACTTTTTACTATTTGGGTTCGATTTCCCGGCATCACAAGC
>CAMDHK010000368.1 GCA_945897965.1 Candidatus Kuenenia stuttgartensis
AGGATGAATGGTCTTGAGGTTCTCGCTGAACTTAAAAAGAAAAATCCCGAATTAGCAATCATCATGTTTAGCTCCTTGGTGCAAAAAGGAAGCGTTATTACCCTTGATGCAATTTCCCTAGGCGCAGATGATTATTTCTGCAAACCTTCTACAGGGTCAGCAGAAGAAACCATTGAATTGTTGAAAAAAGATTTTTTGCCTCGCCTGAAAGCTGTTTTTAAAAAGAATCAGTCCAGCAGTGGGGTAATTGACTTGCCTCAAGCTGCAAAAAAAGTACTCAAAGAACATATAAAATCCGTCACGCCTAAAATCTTAGCAATCGGGGTGTCTGCGGGCGGCCCAGAAGCCCTTAAAGTATTGCTGACGGCACTGCCACCTTTACCAGTTCCCGCTGTTATTACCCAACATATGCCCGCAGGTTTTACCAAAAGCTTGGCAGATCATTTAAACAGCCAAACTAGGCATCCTGTTACCGAAGCGGTAGATGGGGATACCCTTGTTGTAGGGAAGTTTTTGCTTGCCCCAGGGGATTATCACATGGTGCTAGAACCATGCCTAGCAGGTAATAAAGTGCGATTAAATCAAAATCCCCCAGAAAATTATTGCAGGCCAGCGGTTGATCCGATGTTACGGTCGGTTGCTAAAATATATGGAGCGAGTGCCCTGACCGTTATTTTGACAGGCATGGGGCAGGATGGCCTGGAGGGTTGCAAGGCAATTCATAAAGCTGGGGGGAAAATTCTGGTTCAAGATCAGGCCACCAGCGTTGTTTGGGGAATGCCAGGAACTGTCTATAAGGAAGGATTGGCAGAAGAAGCGCTTTCCATTCATGATCTTTCGGCAGCAATCATGGGTCGGCTGAATCAAAAACAAGCTCTTTAATAATTTCATTATTCGGATAATTCAATGCAATTTGACAGCGCAGCTATTACGCAAGAAAACTATCGTATTTTTGTTGATTTTCTCAAAATCAAACTTGGCCATGATTTGGGCGAGGGTAAGGAATATTTGATTGAAAACAGGCTAAACCCTGTTTGTGAAGCCCAGAAAATTGCGAATGTAAATGAGCTTGCTCGGGAAATAAAAATCAACCCCTACTCCGCCTTGGGGAACCTGGTTGTGGAGAACATGACCATTCAGGAAACTAGTTTTTTCAGGGGACCCAGAGTCTTTGACAATTTGAAGAAATACATCATTCCAAAATTGATCAACGAAAATGTTTATTCCCACACCATTAAAATTTGGTGCGCATGTTGTTCCACAGGCCAGGAACCTTATTCAATCATGATGCTGCTGATGCAGAATTTTCCGCAATTGGAAAATTGGAACATCAACCTTCTTGCGACAGATGTTTCTGAAAACGCGCTTACCAAGGCGCGATCTGGGATCTACTCGAGATTTGAAGTTATTCGCGGGCTATCCACTGACCTTAAAGAAAAATATTTCCTCGAAACCCCGGATAGTCAGTATCAAATCCGTTACGACTTGCGCCAAAAAATTAAGTTTCAGCAGGTCAATTTGCTGGAAGGATTCTATGCTCTTGGTGGCCCATTCGATATTATTCTTCTACGAAATGCTCTTATTTATTTCGCCCCTGAAGTCATCACAGGGATTTTTCAAAAACTCCGAGGCGCAATCAAGGATACCGGTTTCCTCATCTTAGGCGAATCTGAATCCATTATGGGAAAAACCACCATGTTCAACCTTCCAATTGAAGGAACGGATTATTTCACACCCACCCCACTTCCCTAATTCTTTTGGTATTTGAAATGGAAATACCCTTCGGATTTTGGAAGCCCTCCAAAGATCAAATAGCCCTTGCTGCCAACAAGCAAATTTCTGATGTCATAGCACCAGGAATCAAGCTGTTGTTTTGTGGCATTAATCCGGGTTTGTATACCGCAGCAATTGAAAAGCATTTTGGCAGGCCAGGAAACAGGTTCTGGCCCGCATTATTTGCAGGTGGCTTTACGCCTCGACTTTATTCCCCCTTTGAACAACACCTTCTTTTGCTTGAAAATCTCGGAATTACGAATCTGGTGAACCGTGCAACCGCGCGAGCTGATGAAGTCGAAGATAACGAGCTTCAAAAAGGGGCAGAGTTACTTTCAGAAAAAATAGCAAGGTATAAGCCGGAAGCAGTTGCAATTCTTGGTATCACCACTTATCGTACTGCATTCAAGAGACCTCGAGCTAAATTGGGGCTTCAAGAAGATAAAATTTCCGGTTCCAAGCTTTGGGTGCTGCCCAATCCAAGCGGATTAAATGCACATTTTCAAATCAAGGAACTGGGATTGTTATTCTCCCAATTAAAAACTGGTGTTTTTGGCCTGTAGATGTGAAGATAACTAAAAGGAGATTTTGATGAACGATAGTAAAATTGCTGATGAATTGATTGCATTGAACCAGAAGCTTTTAGATAGCATCGCTAACGCTGACTGGAAAACCTATAAAAATCTCTGTGATGCAAAAATCACAGCGATCGAACCTGAAGCCCCAGGGCAGGTGGTTGAAGGCCTCGATTTCCACAAATATTATTTTGATCTTGGGTCTTCTAAAACCAAAGTGCAAACCACGATGTGCCACCCTGTTGTTCATCATAAGGGCGATATGGCTGTGATTGCTTATGTACGATTAGTACAAAAATTGAATGCAAATGGATCGCCCATAACTGCAGCATCTGCGGAAACCAGAGTTTGGGAATGCAAGGACGGGAAATGGTTGCATGTGCATTTTCATCGTACTCCGCTTGTTTGATAACAGCCGTGGTTATTAAATTTTAAAAGGTGTTCTGTCATGTTTAAAATCCAGATAAAAAACCCCACTCAAGATGCTTCATTCGAGCATTTTGAGGGTAAATTATTTGGAGGCAGAGCACCTTCAGGAGCGGGAAATGCCCTGATTATAATAGACCCTTCTGTTTCCCGTACGCATTTTTGTATTGAAGCTGGGAAGGATGGTAATTTCCTGCTCAGTAATATTAGTTCAGGAAATTCCATTGTTTTTGAAGATGGAAAAAGCTTGGCGCCAGGGTCTATTGCCGAGTTTTCAACCCCTAATCATTTTGTTATTGGCGGTACCAGTATTTTTATCCAGTCTGGAATACATGGTAATCCATCAGACTTTTTCAGCAGAGAAAAAAAAGCCACCACCGTCTTATATTCCCCTAGCAAACCAGAAATTCAGAAATCTAACCCCGTCATCGATTTTGAGTTCCCTTCTAATTCACGTTTCCTTGATAATCAATCCAACCCCATAAATTTAGAAAATCAATCTGCCCCCGAAGTCATTGGAAAAATTCTCAAGGCACTAGAAAATATTAATAAATTGCAGGCTGAATTATCTGTAGGGGAGCATTACAACAATCAGATTGCCAGGCAACTTGTAGAAATGGCTGACCTTGATATTGGCATGGTTCTGCTGCTTATAAATGATAAGTGGGTTATTTCAGGTTGTTATAC
>CAMDHK010000369.1 GCA_945897965.1 Candidatus Kuenenia stuttgartensis
GTGAAGGATGTATACGGGAAGACCAGTTTTTTCATCTTTGGAATCAGTAACTTTGGCATCGATTGGAGCCCGGATTCCGTAGTCTGTGCTGAACAGTGCAATCAGCTTTACCTCGGGTGCTTGATGAAGAAGATCAATGGTGCTGGCGCCTGTAATATCCCTGCCTGAGTGATTGGTTACCAATCCAACTTTAGCCCCTTTAAGCCGTGCGAAGTTTTCTCTCTTAAGGATTTCGATGCCTGAAATCACCTGTTTTGCGCTGGCTAAAGGTTTCCCATCGAGTGCCGATGCTACGATGGTTGCAACTTTATTGCGAACGGGGGTAGCATCGCCTTTGCCCTCTGGGTGGACACGGTTGCTGAGGAAGATTACTGCAGTTTGGGATGCTGGATCGAACCAGATCGAGGTACCGGTGAAGCCTGTATGGCCGAAGGTTGAACCCTTGGGAAAAAGCTCGCCCCGGTTCGAACTAAAGGCGGTGTCACAATCCCAACCGAAGGTGCGCCATCCATTGGGCACGGCTCTGGCTTGGGTCATGGTGCGTATGCTTGCATGGGATAATCCTTTTGAATTGGAAGGGTTTAAAATCATGGCGCAGTAGAGTGCGAGATCATCTACAGTAGAGAAAAGCCCTGCATGGCCTGCAATGCCATTGAGTAATCGGGCACGCGGATCATGCACGACTCCCCTTAGTATTCCATCTTTTTCTTTTTGAGTAGGGGCAATTCTGGGTTTGAGGGTTTCAGAGGGATTGTAACCGGTTTCCTTCATGCCCAGAGGGAGGAAGATTTCATCCCGTGAAAACTGATCAAGCAATCTTCCTGAGGTTCTTTGCACGATTTCCCCCAGCATGATGAAACCTATATCGCTATAGGTGAAGCGTTCGCCTGGGGGTGCTAGCAGTTTTAAATTGTTGATTTTTTTGATCGACTGCGTGATGCCTTCTTTGTAATCAGAGGAAGCGTTGCCTGATGGTAAACCGGAGGTATGGGTTAACAAGTGTTCGAGGGTGATGGCTTCCCATGCGGGTTCTGTTAACTCGGGGAGATGAAGTTTTGCTTTGTCGCTAAGGCGTAACTTTCCCGCTTCCACTAGTTTAAAAATCGATGTTCCGGTTGCGATAGGTTTTGTTAGAGAAGCAAGGTCAAAAATAGTATCCGTGGTCATGGGTTCGGTGCTGGGATAAAGCGATTTATTTCCAAACGCTTGTTTGTAAACGATTTTTCCTTGGTTTAGCACTAGTACGACTGCACCTGGTATTTTCTTCTGTTCGATTGACTCTTCGACAATCTCTTTGATCCCTTCCAATTTCTTTAGGTTGATTTCTGCTGCTGATAAATAGCTTGGAATGAACAGTGACAATAATAACATCGAAATTGTATTTCTTGCACTACTCATCATCTGCCTCCGTTTTCCCGAACGCTGTTTACTAATTTAATAATTTGTTGGCGAATGCCCGCCCTTCCCATTAGTTTAATAGTAGGCAGCTTCTTAAAATAAGGAATTATAATTATGTACCGAAAAATTACTTTGACTCTTCTTTTACCTATCTTTTTAATGCTTGCAGCACCATTGAATGCCGCAGAGAAAAAAAATGTCCTCTTCATCATTAGTGATGATCTTAATAATTCACTGGGTTGCTATGGTCATCCCTTGGCGAAAACTCCCAACCTCGATGCGTTGGCAAAGCGTGGTGTGAAATTCGATAGGGCTTATTGTCAATTTCCATTGTGCAGCCCAAGCAGGACTTCTTTCCTTACAGGGCGAAGACCCGATATTAATGGTGTGAAAACTAACCCAGGGCAGGCCAATGTGGGTAAGTTTGGTGGGTCACCACACTTCCGTGAAACCATCCCTAATACCGTCACCATGCCCGAGTTGTTTAAAAACAATGGCTACTCGGTTGCCCGAGTGGGAAAGCTTTACCATTACAATGTGCCCAATGGCATAGGCACTAGCGGCCTTGATGATCCCCAATCTTGGGAAAAAGTTGTCAACCCAAAAGGTCGTGACAAAGATGATGAGGCCCAGATTTTCACCCTTACCAAAGGCCAGTTCGGCGGTACCCTTAGTTGGCTTGCTGCAGAGGGAAAAGATGAAGAACAAACCGATGGCATAGGCGCAACCGAAGCCATCAAACTAATGAACGAGATGAAGGAAAAAACTTTCTTCCTTGCGGTGGGCCTTTATCGTCCACATACGCCCTATGTTGCACCCAAGAAATACTTCGAACTTTACCCACTCGATAAAATCACCCTGCCAGTGGTGGATGCCAACCATAAGAAGGGTGTTCCTGATGCAGCTTTTCTCAGCTTCAAAAAGGATGAAGAACAGCTTACGGATGACTTGCGCAAAAAAGCCACGCAGGCCTATCTTGCGAGTATTACTTTTATGGATGCGCAGGTGGGAAGAATTATCAATGAACTCGATCGCCTTAAACTTGCTGATGATACCCTCATCGTTTTTACTTCTGATCATGGCTATCACATGGGCGAACATGGCTTATGGCAGAAGCGAAGTATTTTCGAAGAGTCTGCCCGTGTTCCCTTGATCATGGTTGCGCCCAAGTCTAAAACCACAAATGTTAGTTCCCCACGCACAGTGGAAATGCTCGATATTTATCCTACTGTGGCTGATTATTGTGGTCTGAAGTATCCTGATTACCTTGATGGTAAAAGCTTGAAACCTTTACTTGAAGATCCTAAAGCGCAGTGGAACCGCCCTGCAATCACTCAAACAATTTTGGGCAAAAATATTAATGGGTACACCATTCGAAGTGAGCGCTATCGCTACACCGAATGGAATAAGGGCAAAGAAGGTGTTCAACTTTACGATCATGATGCAGACCCGAAAGAGTTGAAAAACTTAGCTAATGACCCTGCGCACCAAGGCACGGTTTCAGAGCTTTCCAAGCTTATGAGCCAGCGCTTGGGTAAATAAACGGCACAATTTTTCATATTCTACCAGTAGGTTTTATTTGTAATCAGACTTTGGAAATATTGAAATGAATCAGGTAGGTTTGGTAGGTTGGCGTGGTATGGTTGGCTCAGTGCTGATGCAGCGCATGGTCGATGAAAAAGATTTTGATCTGATTGAGCCTGTCTATTTTTCAACTTCTTCTGCAGGTGGCAAAGCCCCTGTGTTTGCAGAAAAAGAAGCCCCCAATCTTAAAAATGCATCCGATATCGAATCCTTGGCCAAGCTTGACATCATTTTATCTTGCCAAGGGGGCGACTATACCAAAGAGGTTTTTTCCAAGCTTCGTGCAATGGGTTGGCAAGGCCATTGGATCGATGCTGCCTCTACCTTACGCATGAATGATGATGCCATTATTATTCTTGATCCGGTTAATAGACCTGTAATTGATGCTGCACTTTCAAAGGGTATCAAAAACTGGATTGGTGGTAATTGCACGGTATCGTTGATGCTAATGGGGTTGGC
>CAMDHK010000370.1 GCA_945897965.1 Candidatus Kuenenia stuttgartensis
GGGCTTATTTGATGGGGGATTTATTACCCGGGGTTGCGCTCCGCTTCCACCCCGGGCTATCCCTATTTCGCCCCTTTGGGACTTAGGAACCACCGCCTGTCATTCTCAGCGTTTGCTTAGGATCCATGGATATTAAAGAACTCCGCATACGCGAAGTTGACTTTAAAGCGGGTGCAAAATCCAAAGGTTCAAATGGAGGAGTTGCAGTGGGGCTTCCCCATCGCAACTACTCTGTCTTTAAACAAACCCTATATCAATTAATGTAAGTAAAAAGAATAGACCCACCCAGCGCAGTGAGTGGGCTTGAGGGCAGTAAACAAAAGTGGTGAAAAATATAACCCCGGGCTAGCGAAGCGAAGGGCCCTTTTCCTGGAGGGAAGAGGGTTGGGAGTTGGGGGAAGAAAAAATGTAAAAGAACAAGAAAGAAAGTTGGTGTAAGAGGAAGAGGAAGAGGGTTGGGGGAAAAGAAAGCAAAAACAAAAGGTGGGGGTAATCAAGCTGCGAACTTCTTCAAGCCAAACATTATTTTGATTCTTGCTGATGAGGTTGGGGGTATATTAATAATGCCTCATTCATTGTGTTTTATTGATTAGTTGGATTGCAGTCAGAAAGAAGAGCGTAAGCTGCACAAACAAAACCTTGACTGCAAAACCCTAAGCCTTGTTCACGCCTTAACTACATTCCCTTTTGGATAACGATCATGCGAACTTTGAACTTTTGTATCGCTGTGTTGATTGGATGCACCATGGTAAGTGGAGCGGAAAAAATTACTGTTGAATGGCCCCAAGCTGCAGGACCAAACGGTAACTGGCACAGTGCTGTTTCCGATGCACCCACCCATTGGAGCGTTGCACGAAGCGAGAATATTCGCTGGCGCACCAAGTTGCCAAACGCAGGGCAGGGAGGAATTGCAATCGCGGGGGACAAGCTTTTTCTAACCACCTTTGTCGAGCAAGATGATAAAGCTAAACGGCAGAGCAATAACATTCTTGGCCATGCTGTTGATCGGGGCACGGGAAAAATACTTTGGTCAGTGAATCTTCAAGGAGGCAGGGTTAGCCCTCAGTTATATGCATTCAGCGATTCCACTTCATGGTCTCCAATCTGTGATGAGAAATATGTATGGTTCTTTAACGCATCGGGTGAGATGGGATGCTGGGATCATCAAGGGAAAGAAGTTTGGCGCAGAAGTTTCCGCACCCAGCCAGATAAGTATCCTTTCAATCGCCAAAGTGAACCGATTCTTTATCAAGACCTAATCATCACGGTAGAACCGATTGCAAAAGATTCCTCAAGCTATGATGCGAAAAAAGATGATTGGAACTATTTACATGGGATTGATCGATTTACCGGGAAGGTTCGTTGGATCGCAGAAGATTCGTGCACCTTTTATTGCACGCCATGCTTTGGGCATTTGCCCGATGGCCGCCCTGCAATTGTGCAAGGTCGTGGTGGGCCTCATGGCGTTCCCGAAAAACCAATTGGCATCAGCATGACTAGCCTCGCCAAGGGTGAAGAAGGTAAAACCATCTGGCGTTTTACCCCCGAGGCAAAACCCGGTGCGCCTGTTGATGGCACTACATGGATGGCGCTTTACACCAATGTATGGGATGCAAAATATGTTTACTGGTTTCGCAGTGCGCCTGAAGAGAGCCATATCGTCCTTGATAGCGCTACGGGAAAATTAGTTCGTGAACAATCACTGGTCAAGCCTGTTGATGTAAGACTGTGGAGCAACGAAAAAAAGAGCTACGAATTAAAAGAGAAGGTAAGCCTTAGGGATGTAGCGGACCCTGCGTTTCCACTTAAGGCGGGCGAGGTGCTTCATGTGTTGCCCCAATGGCATACGAACGCTGTAGCGAATGGCTGGCATTGGTTTGTCTGCTCGACAAATAATCGCCGTAATGGTTATGCGCCGAAAGGCCATAGTGGCCCGCCCAACAGCCTTGGAAGAGTTCATGCGGAAAGTGGGAAGGTGGAGTATTTACAACTGCCCGTAGGTGTTGATCGCAAAACGGGTGAAGCAGATCAATTCATTTATAATCGCGCATTGAAGACTAAAACCGTTGATAATCAAGACCGTGAAATTGCTGATGAAGAACGCTCTCGAACCGATGGCTGGCAAGTGAATGCATTCTTCCCAACGCCCATCGTGCTTGGAGAAAAACTTTACATCACCACCATGCTTGGCATTACTTATGTGATCGATACCAAGGCTGCGGTGCTGGATCAAAAGGCGATTATTGCATTTAATGACCTTGGCCCCCTGGGCGATACCTGGAGCCTTAGTGGCCCTTCGTATGCCAAGGGATTGTTGTACCATCGTAGCGCCAAGGAATTGGTCGCAATCGAAAAGAAGTAAAGTTTGTTATCTAAACGGAGATTGAAGGATGATGAAGTATCAATTCCTAGCGTTGCTTGTATTGCTGATAAAGCTTTGCACTGTTAATGCAGCAGAACCTGGGCTTATGATTGAGGGCAAAGAAGGAATAGGCAAAGGCCAGCACATTGTTTTTGTAACGGGTGAGGAGTATTACCGATCCGAGGAAGGGATGAGCATGTTTGCCAAGATCCTTTCGCAACATCATGGATATAAATGCACCGTGCTCTTTGCGATTGATCCTGTAACCGGGTTCATCAATGCCAACAAAGCGAATAATATCCCCGGCTTGGAAGCTCTTAAAAGCGCAGATCTTATGGTGGTGTTTGCCCGCTTTCGTGAACTGCCTGATGCAGACATGAAGCATATCGTTGATTATGTCGATGCTGGGAAACCTGTTTTGGGTATTCGAAATGCAACCCATGCGTTTCGTTATTCTGCCAACAGCACTAGCCCCTATAAGAGTTGGGATTTTCAAAGCAAGGCTTGGCCGGGTGGGTTTGGTCAGCAGATTCTGGGCGATACCTGGATTGCACATTATGGCAAATTCCAAAAGGAAGCAACCTTGGCGACAGTAGTCAGCAGCCAGAGAAACCATCCCGTTCTTCGTGGTGTTGCAGATACGATTTTCTGCCATACGGATGTAAACTCGGTTGAACGATTAACGCCGAAGGATCTGGTATTGATGCAAGGGCAGGTTCTATCCGGCCTCAATCCGATGGATCCCCCGGTAACAGACAAGCGCAAAGATGTTCGGATGCCGTTTGCCTGGTTCAAAACCTATACTGCACCATCAGGTAAAGAGGGGCGATCTTTCACGACAACAGCGGGTGCATCCTTGGATTGGCAGAGTGAAGATCTCAGGCGGTTGATGGTGAATGCAATCTATTCGCTAACCGGGCATGAGAAAGATATTCCAGAGAAATCGAATGTCAACTTCATAGGAGAGTATAAACCAAAACCCACGGGTGCATTATCCAACGAAGCTTGGACTGCATTGAAACTGACACCCGCAACCTTTGCAATCAACGCGAAACCCTAGGCAAAGAGAATG
>CAMDHK010000371.1 GCA_945897965.1 Candidatus Kuenenia stuttgartensis
CCTTTTTTTATTTTCGCCGTTTGCTGAGTAAAAAGCCTTTCTAGATATTTACATTGATTGATAACATCAAAATTTACGCTAGAGTAATTTGTATCAGCTACACTTTTAAGTGAATGTCCAAGAAATGCGTTTTTATATGGCATATGTAAAGGGTTTTTACCTAACAAATCGGCTGAAAAAAACCTGAAGTCCTTTAAAGTGTACTTTTTATTTTTATTTCTTCTAAAATAATCTCTCCATTGAACTCCTACTTTGTCGTATAAAGTGGCAATACCATTCTTTTTTACTGTAGAATAAAGAATTTCTCCATCTGAATCTGTAAGAACATATTCACTATTTTTATTCATGGTCTTTTTCAATAATTCAATTGTCTCATCCCATAGATAATATGTAACTGTTGGAACATTATCCCATCCAGTTGTTTTTATTCGCTTTCTTGTCAAGGTTTTTCTTCGAAAATCAATTTGCCTATGCTCGAGCAACGCAATGTCCACATTATTCATCGCGCAATTTAATGCTAAGAGAGCATATATCTTCAAACGTTCTGGCAATTTGCCAATAAATGTTTTGATTTCTTTTAAATTCAATTCGGGCTTAACAATAAACTTTCTCTTAGAGAAAACCAAATCCCTTGAATCTAAATTTCTTGGGCGATTAGGGGGGTGTCCTGCATGCTCTAAAATATAGCGGACGAATTTTTTGAACCAGCCCCATCTTTTCTTTTTTGTATCCGGATCTAGATCCATTAATTTATAGGCTTGATATATTTCCGATATCTTTTGCTCATTGATACAATCAATTGGCATATCTTTTCCTAACAGAGTCAGACCATCTAATTTGAAATTAAGTATCTCATCATAGAAACATTTTTCCCTAATGATTGTTGACTCATTATTTTGATCAAATTTCCTCTTTTCAAATTCGTTAAGCCAATATCCGATTGTTTGTTTTTGATCAATTTTTTGGTATTTCACTTCTAATTCTTGCCAAAAATCATTTTCACCAAAAAGAGTATTAAGGGATTGAATACCAATGCCCTCCAAGAGATCTTCACCACCTACAACACTCAAATTTCTAACTATTTTTGATACCCTTGGATCAATTTCAGGAATATCAAAATTGCCTTCACCAACAAACCTCAAAACTTCTTTTAATCTCTCAGCATAAAGAGTCGAATTTTTCCCTTCAGCTTTTAATATGTTTCCTCTTCTTTTTAATTTTTCAATGTATTCCCCCAATTCTTTAGGGAGAGGCGGTAGTTTAATTTCTTGCGAATTTAATTCCCCTAACTTTTGCATCCACCATTTCTTTGCTACATCTATACTTCCTTCTTTAGTCCATTCCGATTTGGGCAATTTCAACTCTTCGCAAGTAATTCTGTATCTTTTTCCGTCAAGCATTTTAACCCAACGAGTATTTAATCTGTCCCACCCTGAAAATTTCATTCTTGGCATGTTCAAGCCCCTGTTTGTTTTAACCTTTAAAATTTAGAAGAAGATTCCATACTTGCTAAATGATCAAAAAGCAAATCCTAGTATACCATTAAACTAATTGTTTCGGGTAAAGATTCGGGTAAATAAGTACAAAATTCTTGTACTTTACCCGAATTCGTAATAAAATGACTGTAAAACAAGTGCCTACCAGCCTTCCCAAGGCTGTGAGAGGGGTCCGACTCCCCTATCCCGCTCTTTCACTTCTTACCTCTTCAATGATTTAAAATAATTCCCTAGGGTTGATACCCTAGGCTGGTAGAAAGGCCCCTTCAGTGCCGAGGATTTATTCTTTCCGGCCTAAAGGGCAGGTACTATCAGCCCAGGCCAACGGCCTGGGATATGGTTTTTAATCCCAAACATACCGTTCATCCCATTCGATTTCATAACGCCGAAACCATTCCCGCAATTCATCCTGAAACGCTTGCTTTGCATGATGCTCATCCTGCCCTCGAATATACTCCCGCACTATCCCGACATTCGATTGGCTCACGGAAAATGCCGCATACCCACCCTGCCAATGAAACGGTAATTTCTGCCTCTGATTAACCCACGCCGATGCGGTGCATTTGATCTTACCAATAGCTTCAGCAATTGCGATCGTTCGACCTAATTGAAACAGCATATGGATATGATCTGCAACACCACCAACGATTAATGACTGACACCCAAGATTATTTGCAGACCCGCCCAAGACATGAAACAATTCGTCTCGCCACTCATCTACCAACACCGGTTCACGGTTCTTTGTCGAGAAGATCGCATGGATGTAAACTTTCGCCAACGATTGCGGCATAGGCCCCTTAATAAATACGGCTGACTTCGAAATATTTCATCCGAACTTTTTAAACGAACCAAAGTCGAAGAACAACAAATTATTATAACTATAAAAAGATAATTAAGATAATCATTAAATTATAAAAGAGATAAAACATACGTTCTTTATTTTCCTAGGGTTGCACCCTAGGCTGATAGAACGGCCCCTTCAGGGCCGAGGATTTATTCTTTCCGGCCTGGGGTATGGATCCCTTTTATCCCGCTTTACCTTTGGATTGATAAAACTCAAAGCATATACTTGATGAATGCGTAAGTTTTTTAGTGTACTTGGAACCATCCAGAAACATCATCACCCATACAGGCACTTTCATAATGTTGAAAAGTCGATCTCTTACTTTGCTTGCAACCATCTTTTCCCTAATCGGCTTTTTACTTGGTTCAACCCAAGTTCATGCGCAGGCAAAAATCCAAGAAGGTGAGATGGCGGGCTATCTTCTTGTTCCACATGAAAAAGTTCCCGAATCCTATAACGCAGGGTTCTCTATGTATGTTGCAGCTTGGCCTTTGCTAAGCAAATACCCCGGAAACCGATTTCAAACCGGCCTGTTTGGCACCTGGATGTTCGCCCAATACCCCGAACCCAAACCTACCAAACTTTACTCCGATATCGAAGGCGGCCTAGGCTGGTGGCGTGATACACGGTTCGCAACCGAAACACCCAAGTTCATCATGGGCGGCGTCGCACTCAACTTTAAGGAATGGGCCAACGGCCCAGGCGCAGGCAAAGGTAGAGATTGGAGCAAGCCCAATGGCAAATATGGCGTGGCCCAACTAAGCCCTTGGTTGGTCTGGCCACCCGATGGCGTGAATTTAAAGCAAGGCACCTGTGGCGAACTGCTTGGGTATGGATATCTTCCACTACCATTAACGAATGTAAAAGCAACTACTGCAGGAAAGAATGTTCCAACCGGTGATCAATCTTGGACGCTGTTTTTAAACTCAGGAAACTTCAAAGGGCCAGTGGCATTCTTCACCCCTTATTTCTGGTCCCAGGTAACGACAGAAGATACTGCATTGGCTGGCATGTTTTTAGATTCAAAGCCTTCGAGCCCGAACAAAGCAGTGCAGATGGAAACTCAGTATGTGCCTAGTTATCAGGCGGTGGA
>CAMDHK010000372.1 GCA_945897965.1 Candidatus Kuenenia stuttgartensis
AATACCCCCAGTGCAATCAATCCGGCATCTACATCATAAATGATGGTGTAATCGCAAACACCAAAACTCAAATTGAAATACTTGCTAACTCTGCCTCCCGGGGCGTTTTGGCAAACAAACATATTCAGCGTTTTTGATACATAAGGTTGTACAGCCGGATCATCCCAAGCGGTGGTTCGGGGCAAAACTTTTGCTAAGGCTTCCTGCTCGATATAAGGCAGAAGAAACATTGGCCAAGCCTGGGGTTGAGGCGTGGTAACCGAACCTGGAGGTAAGCTTCCCTGGGTGGAATGATAGTTTTGAAATGCCAGCCCGAGTTGCCTAAGGTTGTCGATGCAAGTGATTTTGCCTGCAGCATTCCTTACTTTCTGAACTGCGGGCAGTAAAAATCCAATCAGAATTGCAATGATTGCAATCACAACAAGTAGTTCAATAAGGGTAAAAGCCCTTTTTTTACGGCTAATCATTATGCTTTAACTCTGTTAAGGCTACCTACCCATTAAAATAGTAATTCAATCAGATCAAACCCTTGCGATAACATTATTTATAAGTCATAATAATTATACCACCGATGTACTCATGGTTCTATTCATGCCTATATTTAAAAACAATCTGAATCGCAGACAACTATTAACTGTTGGAGCAGCAGGCATAGCGGGCCTGACTCTACCCAGAATATTAAGTGCATCGAGTAATCGTGCTGGGGCAACATCAGCCACCAAGGCGGATTCGTGCATTGTCATCTTTTTGAATGGTGGCTCAAGCCATCTTGATATGTGGGACATGAAGCCCGATGCCCCCGCAGAGATTCGTGGTGAATTTAAACCCATAGCGTCTTCCGTTCCAGGGTTAATGTTGGGCGAACATCTGTCCGGACTAGCCAAGGTGATGCATCATGCAACGCTGGTTCGATCCATGCACCATTCGGTGAATAATTCGCATGCTGCTGCAGTATATACCTCGCTTACCGGCCACGATCGCGGGGAAAATGGCGGAGGTGCAAAGCCTACCGATATTCCCGCAATGGGATCGGTGCTTGCCAGATATCGGCCACCTTTAGGCGCATCAGTACCCTTTGTATCAATGCCTTATGTGACAAAAGAAGGCGCAGGGGGCCCTCCACAACCTGGTTTTTTTGGTGGAATACTAGGCCGATCATTCGACCCGATGTTTGTACTGCGCAATCCCAATGATTCAGATTTTGGTTTGCCTGAACTTACTTATTCTCCCGATGTAGATGGGTCGCGGATGGGGAAACGCCGTTCGCTTATCAGTGCCCTTGGTAAATCACACTCCAATAATTTAGGCGATCTCGATGCCTATCAAGCTAAGGCCTTTGATCTTCTTTCTTCAGAAAGAACGCGAACCGCTTTCAAGATCGAGCAAGAGTCCGACAAGCTTCGTGAAGCATATGGCAGGAATATTTATGGCCAGAGCGTTTTGCTTTCGCGCAGATTGATCGAAGCGGGAACTAGGCTTGCTTGTATTTCTTGGGCGCCCGATGCCAATGCCACCTGGGATACCCATGGCAATAACTTCAAGAAACTCAAGGGCGAGCTATTGCCTCAGTTTGATATGGCAGTTTCTAGTTTGATTACTGATTTGGAATCGCGAGGAATGCTCGAGAGAACGATGGTTGCAGTTCTGGGTGACTTTGGTAGAACTCCAAAAATCAACGCCAATGCGGGACGTGATCATTGGAATTTTTGTTACTCACTTATGATCGCAGGGGGTGGGTTTAAAAAAGGTTTTGTCTACGGTGCAAGCGATAAGATAGGTGCAAATCCCAGCCTGAACCCTTTGGTTCCTGCGGATATCATTTCGACTATTTATCATTGTCTGGGTATTTCGAATGAGCTTGAAATCACAGATCGGCTGAATCGTCCGCAAGCACTTTGCCCTTGGGGTAATCCGGTAAAAGAATTGCTTGTCTGATTATTCCTTAATCGGGTCTTTTAGTTCCATACACGAAAACCATAAAACTACTACGCTTGAAATCAGCGAAGTCCCAATACTGGCAAAAGGGATTATATTTCCTGTTTCAAATGCGTTCATCCACGCAGTTGGTGGCGGAAATTCTTTTATAGTTTCCATTAAATCACTTAAAATAATGCTGAAGTCGATGGGCTTTGGTAATGCCCAGTAGGCAATTTCGATTAACCAAATTGCCACCCCTGATGAAGATTCTGCAGTAGTTGCGCTGAGGTTGCTAATGCGGGCGTGATTCACCATCCAGCAGATGGCCCAGAACGCAATCGAGCCTATGATTGCCACCATTGTGCTTCTGCTCCATGTACCAAGAAAAACCGAAGCAGGATAGAAACAAATAAATTGGACCACTAATATTGCGAATGACCAAAGGAATAATCCATTCCAAACATTGGTTGCAATGCCAAGCGCAATCCAAGAACCGCCTATCAAAATGATTCCATGCAGGCTGAGAACTATAACGATGGAGAATGTTTTCCCGAGTAGCATAAAGCCGGTGGATAAGGGGCGAAGGCGGAGCATGTTCCACCAGAAGCCCTGCAGGAATTCTGGAATGAACCCCGCAGTCCAGATTAATGCGAAAATCAAACCTACCGCATCTGAAGTGAAGAAGACAAGCATGGATTCAAAGTATCGAACGGCATTTTCTCTAAACTTGACCCAGGGTATTTTGACTGCTCCAAACAAAAGCCTGATCTCGCCCTGAATTAGGGGGATTCCTGATTTTTCTAGTTCATCCTTCCCTACGCGTGCTGCTTCTTCTACTGGGGCTCGCTGTGCAATTTCATAACTTGAAGCTTCGGGTATGTTCGAAAACCTAACTGTTGCTGCCAAACTGATTATCATTGCAGAATAAAAAAGAAGCAGCGGGAAAAGATGTGATGCAACAGCCTGACGTAACGATTCCCCTGTGAAGCATTTCATGATTTGGAGAAATTGTGATCCGGTCATTTGGGTTATCCAATTGGTGTCGTGTTGGCGCAAGCTAGTTGCATCGCTTTTTGAAGGAAAGGGCCTTGGCTATTTCCACGCCAGTTTTCAATTGGTTCATCTCTTAGTATTTTTCCATTCGCAATTAAGATAACCCTGTCGCAAAGGGCCTCAATTTCTTCAAGTTCATGGGAAACTAGAATTACACTTCGGCCTTCCTGGCGCCAATTGATCATTAGATCCCGAACTTTTTCCCTAGCATCGAAGTCCAAGCCTTCGAGAGGTTCATCGAGAATTAGCAAAGTGGGGGTTGCGAGAATAGCTTGTGCGATTAAAAGCCTCTGGGTCATGCCCCGGGAAAATCCCCCAACACTTTGTTCTTGTCTGTCTTCCAGCCCAACCTTGGTCAATGCTTCAATTATCATTCGGGAAAGGTCTTCTGATGCAATGCCTGAAAGTGAACCAAGGATATGCAAAATTGCGG
>CAMDHK010000373.1 GCA_945897965.1 Candidatus Kuenenia stuttgartensis
AGGGTGGGGCAGTAGCCTATTTTCTTTTGAGCCATCAAACGAAAAACTTCGATGTCGCCTGCATCGCCATGCTCGATGGTGTTAACGCCTGCGAGGGCGGCTCGTTTCATTCCCTCTTTCGATTGGGCATGTGCTGCAACTTTGACGCCTGCATCTGCAGCAGTTGCCACCACGAGTTTTAATTCTTCGATTGAGAAGGCTGGCTTTGGGTTTGGCCCTAGGCCGTGTGGTGTATCTGCGTAGATTTTAATCCAATCCGCACCTTCACGAATCTGCCTGCGAACTAGGGTGCGCAGATGATCGCCATCGGCTTCATCGGCACCTTGGGGGATGCGCCATTCTGGGGCGAAGTTTCTGGGGGCGTAGCTACCCGTTGCAACAATGGCACGGGTGGTTACCAATAATCTTGGGCCGGGAATAATTCCTTTTTCAATCGCAGATTTGATGCCTACATCAGCAAGCTGGGCGCCCTCGGTTCCAAGATCACGCAGCGTGGTAAAACCGCTTAGTAAGTTTGCACGGGCGTGGATGGTGGCCCTGCTGATGCGTTCTGCAACGGGTTCTTTCGATACCTGATCCTCCCACTTTGCCTCATCGTATGGGTGTAATAATAGGTGAGAATGAGCATCAATCAGCCCTGGTGTTAGCGTCGTGCCTGAAAGAAGAAGGATCTGGGCATTGGAGGGCGGTTTAAAGTTGGTTTTTGGCCCTGCAAAGATGATTTTTTCGCCTTGTATTGCGACGACCCATCCTTCATGAATGGAAGAAACTCCATCAAAAACCCTATCTGGTTGTAAAACGGTTACGGGGTCTGCATGCAGGGCGAGAATAGAGAAAAAAATTAAGTGAAGCATGAATGAAACCTTTTAAAAAACCACGGTATAATGTAATATAAGTAACGTTATTCTGAGTAATGCAGTAAAATATATCGCTGTTTAAATGGTAACCAATAATTCGTGATTAATAAAGTTTTATAAAGGGTTGAACGAATGAGAATTCTTTTTGCGATTGTAAGCATGGTTGGTTTGGTGCTTGGTATGTCGGTTATTTTGGCACAGGAAAAGAAGGAGCAAAATGTTCCAGAACAAAACGCTTCGAATCAAACTCTTTCCGCCCTCATCAAGTTGAATAAAAAAATTGAGAACATTACTTTTGTTAGTGTTACAGGAGAGAAAAAAACAATCGAAGAGCTAAGGGGCGCCAATGCCACTATTGTTGCTTTTTTGAATTTTCAGTGCCCGATATCCAACAGGCAAACGCCTGAACTTATCGAGTTGGCGGAAAAATATAAAGAAAAGAAGGTTAACATCATTGGGGTATGCTGCGATGTGGAGTCGCCGAAGGAGTTGGCAAATCATATTCAAGAATTCAAAATCAACTTCCCCGTCTTTTATGATCCCGAGCATTTTGTATCCACTCTATTTCTTGCAGACATCACGCCACAAGTGTTTTTAATCGATAGCGCAATGACTCTTCGTTATTTTGGCAGGATCAATGATCAGCATGAAGATCGAGCAACTCGAAATTTGATTGTAAAAAACCATGACCTTAAAGATGCTTTAAGCAATGTACTTGCAAATAAAGAAGTATTAGTTCAATACACGGATTCAGTAGGTTGCCCGCTGGAAAGGGTTAAAAAACCCTTGATTGAAGATGGCAAAGTTACTTTTTACCGTGATGTATTGCCTATCTTGCAGAAGAACTGTCAGGAATGCCACAGGCCGGGTGAAGCTGGCCCTTTCCCGTTGTTAACATTCAAGGACGCCTATAATTGGGCTGAATTAATCCAAGAGAATGTGGTAGCCGGGGTAATGCCGCCATGGAAGCCAACAGTAAAAAGCGTACCCTTAAGGCATGACCCCCGCATGAACAAGCAGGAAATTGAAACCATCAACAAGTGGGTTGAAGGTGGTAGTGCTCGGGGTGATAAAAAAGATGTTCCGGCACCAGCCAAGTTTAGATCTTCCAAAGAATGGGATGATGAAAACCCCCCTGATATTATTCTCGAATCTCCAGCAGATTTTCATCTCGGGCCCTTGGGTGAGGATCATTATCGTACGATCGTAATGCCGCTAAATAACAAGGAAGAACTGTTTATAAGAAAAACACAGTTTATTCCTGGTAATCCGAAGATCGTTCATCACTCCTTGTACTTTTATGATGGCACAGGAATGTTGATGGAGGCGCAAAAAAAACTAGGCAATTCGACCCCCCCGGCAAACGGGATTGGCGATTGGGGCCCCGGATATAGCTCCGGTATGGGGCTTGGGTTTATTCCGGATCCTTCGAAGGTGACACGCAACAAGGATAATCCAGGTTCCGGACTTGGTGGCTGGGTTCCCGCAGTTGATCCTATTACTGCCCCTCCAGATACTGCTTATATTCTGCCGCCCCAATGTGATGTCTTCATGCAGATGCATTTCCATCGTAATGGCAAGCAAGAGGTTGATCGTTCTAAACTAGGCCTGTGGTTGACAAAAAAACCGCCCACCAAGTTCATCAAGAGTTATCTGGTCGATACCACCTTTACCATTATCCCTGCAGGGGTTAAAAAGTATAAAGCCACCGGCTCTAGGGTTCTTGAAGAAGATATCAAGCTTTTTACCTTTGCACCTCATGCCCATAGGCTTGCTACGGAATCACGACTTTACTATTCACTTCCCGGTTCCACGGAAAAGGTTCTTTTGTTTGAAATAAAGGACTGGGATTTTAATTGGCAGCAACGCTATTATCCAATTGATTACGTTTCGTTACCCAAGGGCACTACGATTCATAACGAATGGATTTTTGATAATTCATCCAGTAACCCCCAAAACCCCTTCCACCCTGCGAAAACTATTTTCCTTGGCGAGAATACCACCGATGAAATGGGTTTCTACATTATTGCAGGGGTAGTTGATGAAAGGAACAGAGTTGTTCCTACGCAAATGCTTAATTACTTCGAAAGGCTACTTAAAGCCGAGGCTCTGAAAAAGATATTCGGTGGTAAATAAGCACAACATTCTGATTCTTGTTTGATTCACTAGTTAGACTAGATCAAACAAGTTCGGGAAGGGCTTTCCATTCATCCACCAGATAATGCGGCCTGCCTGCATAATCATTGAGTGCGGTGGTATGAGGGTTGATGCCAAAGTGCTGATAAAGGCTGGCATGAACCTCGCCGAAATGAACAGGTCGGGAAGCAATGCTGCCCCCATCCCGATCGGTTGAACCAATCACCTGACCACTGCGGAAGCCGCCCCCTGCCAGTAGCGCACCACCAACCTGTGGCCAATGATCACGGCCAGCATCCTTGTTAATTCTTGGCGTTCTGCCAAATTCGCCCCAGGCAACAACAGCAACATCTTTATCCAACCCCCGTTGATGAAGATCAGTAATCAGGCAATGCATCGCATG
>CAMDHK010000374.1 GCA_945897965.1 Candidatus Kuenenia stuttgartensis
GCTTCTTCTTCGAGTTCGAAGGGGGCGTATCTAGGCCCATCAGAAACCGCACCTTCATCATCATTCCCTGTGGTATCCAGATAGCTGACATCGTCATAGGCAGCATCAAAAACATCTTCTTCTTTTTCTTCATCTTCGGGCTTGGATTGTTTTTCCAGCACGGGCACTTGCCAGTAATCTTCTGCGTTGGCTTCAAGTTGGGCGAAGAATTTGCGTACTGCAAAATGGCGCTGTTCTAACTGCTTTGCGGGAATCTTTTCGCGGTGTACTGCGGTTGCGAGCAGCCAGCGAAATGCCAGTGCATGGAAGGATTGATTGCCTTCTTCGAGTGGAACCTTATCGGCTTGGCTGAGCCAGCTCATGAGTAAACCTAGAGCGGCTATCTGGTCGCCTTGTCTTAAAAGAAGATCGACTACCATGGCGAAGGCCCGTGGGGTTCGTAGTGCGGAAAGTTGTTCGCGCCAGAATGCCAGGTCTGCGGGGGTTTCGCCCCGGTGATGCCATTTCAGCAAGGCCCGGGAAACCATTCTTGCAGAGCCCAGAGCATCGCCACCGCGCACCGCCCTTACCCCACTCACTTGATAAGTTGCGAACCGATCCCACCACTTCGCTTTTGATTCCATTTCTTTTTCGAGAGTTTGTACTAAAGCTTCGTCGCCATTGGCAGCGGCTTCGCACATCAGCCTGGTGGTAAGCAGGAAAATATGTTCCATCACAGCCAGGAGTTCTTCGATTCTAGGATCGCGGGTGCTATCTTCTCGTGCTGGGGAAAGCGGGAATAGCCCTTGAAAACCAAGCACATTCCAAGGGTCTGCGCTTGCGCCACATTCGATTGCGCGTTGCAGGATGGCAAAAGCTTGATTGGGTCGTTGGGCGGCTTGTGCCCAAAGTGATCGCTCGACCTCGAGGTGCCCGAGCCTGATGAGTCCGAGTATTTCTGCGAGCATCCTGCCTGAGGCGGGCTCAATCTTCCGGGCTTGCGCCCTCGATGCATCTAAATATCCCATGTTGGCAAGCAGCAATCCAAGAAACCGATGTTGAACATGCGAGGCTCGTTTTCTGCCTAAAAGATTATTCAAGTGCTGTCTGGCTCCGCCAAACGCTTGCCTTAATTGGCCCTTCTCTTCTAAAAGTGTTTTCTGATGTTCGGGCGAGGCTTTCTTCAAAAGATATTCATAAAAAGTATCGCGTACCCGTGCGATTCCTGGAATCAATTTCGCTAACGATGCGGAAGCTTCATGGGTGCCTGCCACTCTGCCGCTTACGCTTGCTGCCATCAGGATGGTGCCTGCAAGAACTGCTGCTGCTTCGAAAGAATTTTCTTCGAATTTGTCTGCAGCGTTATCGACTCGGTCTTTAAGAACATCAAGCAGCGCCTTACGCACTACGAATCTGCGGAATCTGCCTTGCTCATCGATGTATTGAGGGTCCCATTCGCCGAAGAAATAATTCGGGCGAAGGTTTGCGGGGTGGGAATGATCATAGCCACGAACATCCATGGAAAGTTCATCGAGGTTGTCGAAATCGAAATTCGCCTCGGAAAGTAAAGAGGGATCGACATCGCCCAGGATATCAAGCGCCTGTTGGATCAAAGTGCTGTAAGGGCTGTAGGATGTGCCCGCATTGCGGAGGTAAAGGGGAACGCAGCGGAATTTTTCGTGGGGGTAGGGTTCGCCCGAGGGCCGAGTTTCTAAAAGTGCAACCGGTCTGTAGCCAACGAAATCGTTGAACTGAAGAATGGCATTCTTGAGGAATGATTCGGGTTGTCTGGGGAAACCTTTTTCAAGGGCCAACTTCAGCAGGGTTTCAAAAACCTTTGCAAGAAAGAAGGGCAGGAACAAATCCGCATCGGGCAGATGGCCTAGGATATCAGAGTGATAAGCCCTGTAGTTTTCGAGAAACAAGGGGATCAGTTCAAGTATTTTCCGGGCTTGTTTGTCATTTTTAAATGCAGCAGAACCACTTGCCTTCAACGCATCCAGCCTTTGTTCGAGCCAATCCAACAGGCTGATCCAAGGTTGTTTGTCGCCATTCTCTGCAAGGAATGCGTAGGCATCGCTTAGCTGTTTCTGCCAGCGGGGGTCGGCCCGGCCATCGGAAAGATTGAGGTAGCCCAGAATCTTTGCAGCATCAATTTCTTTATCTAAGGCACCAAACAAATCTTCCACGATGATATCTCTCCGAAAGTATTAGGGCTTTTTGAACAGGGGCTCAATGTTCCAGATTTTTACAAAGTTATCAGAACCAGCACTTGCAACAAGTTTGCTATCGGGGCTGTATACCACTTGAATGATTTCTTGCGAATGCCCTTTTAGATAAACGATTTCTTTGCCTGTCTCGGGGTTCCAAATGCGGACCGTATTATCACCACCCGCACCAGATGCAATGCTTTTGCCATCGGGTGAATAAGCTACATATCGCACAATATCAGAATGGCCTTCGAGGGTGAAAAGTTCCTTGCCCGTGCTGGCATCCCATAACTTCACCAATCGATCGCCCCCGGAGCTTGCGATTTTCTTTCCATCGGGGCTGTAGGCTGCAGAAGTTACCCAATCGGTATGTGCCTTCCAAGTATTTAAAACTGTTCCATCTTTCACATCAATGATACGAATCCAGAAATCATAACTTGCAGTGAGGATGTTTTTTCCATTAGGGCTGAAAAAGGCAGTGGAAACCCAGTTACGATGTTCAGGCATCTCGCGAACTTCATCCCAGGTTGTGGTGTTCCAAACCTTGATGGTGTAATCGTTGGAAGCGCTGACTAGTAATTTGCCATCGGGGCTAAAGTTGACATCGCCCACAGAACGTTGGTGTCCCTTTAATACCTTCAGGGGTTTGCCATTGCTAGCATCCCAGATTTGAACTGTCTTATCATCGCTTGCGGTGGCGATTATTTTTCCATCGGGGCTGAATGCAACTCCCCAGATTGGGGCCTTATGGCTTACGCCTACGAATACATTTTTGCCTGTTCGAGGTTCCCAAACCCGCAACAGGTTATCCGCAGCACCCGAAGCGATTAATTTTCCATCGGGGCTGAATGCAACACATTTGACTGCATCGGTATGGCCATCATAAGAGACAATTTCTTGAGGAGTGATTTCCTTGGGTTGGGCGAAGCAAACTTCACCTGGAAGGAAGTTGTATGCGATCAGTGCTAGGGTCAAAAGAGGCTTGAATATCTTGTTCATGTTAGTGCTCCTTGAAAAGTCTTATGATTTCTTTTTATTCATGGGATTCTTTTTGGGGTCAAAATCGACTGAAGGAAGAGGAAATTCCTTGCTGGGTATGTGCTGGCCTTTCATTATTTCTTGAATTTTAGCAACAATTTCAGGGTTTTTTGCTGCAACATCGGTAGTTTCC
>CAMDHK010000375.1 GCA_945897965.1 Candidatus Kuenenia stuttgartensis
TATGTTCATAACCCTGTGTTATTAAAGAGGTTCGAACAAGAATACCGGGTTGCTAGCAAATTTAATCACCCCAATCTGGTGCGAGCACTCGAATTTGGCACCGATAATGACCTGCCTTTTCTCGTACTGGAGTTTGTGAATGGCGAATCGTTGGGGGTTATAATCAGCAAACAAGGAAAATTTGAAGAATTGGAAGGGATAAAAATCATTGCCCAAGTTGCCAAGGCGTTAAATCAGGTGCACAAAGATAAGCTAATCCATCGAGATGTGAAGCCAGACAACATTCTTGTAGGAAAAAACGGAATAGCCAAGTTGACAGATTTAGGCTTGGTCAAAGAAATACTGGTGGGGGATCTAAACCTGACTCGTTCGGGAAGGGGGCTTGGAACGCCTAACTTCATGGCACCGGAACAATTCCGGGATGCTAAGAACGCAGATATTCGATGCGATATTTACAGCTTGGGTGCCACCCTTTACACGATGTTGACAGGGGAACTGCCATATAAATCTGTCAATCCGCTGGAAACTTGGATGAAAAAGGTACAAAACGATCTACCCACGCCCCGAGAGCTGAACCCCCGCATTTCAGAACGAACCGACTGGGCAATTCGTAGAGCCATGGATAGTGATCCTGATATCCGCCCTTCAAGCTGCAGGGAATTTGTCGAAGATCTAGTTGGAAAGAGCACCAGAAAATCAGCAGTTAATAATACAGCATTAGAAAAACCAAATGTTAAACAACCTTCAGAGCCAATTTGGTTCATGGCTTATACCGATGATCAAGGCAAACAGCATGTGGTAAAGGGAACTGCCAAGGCTATCCGAAGAAGCTTTAAGGATGGAATTTTAGAAGACCCATTCAAGTACAAATTGGCTAAAAGTGTAGAAGGCCCATTTGAAGAGATGAAAATTTTCCCAGAATTTAGAGATTTAGCAGTCCAACTTACCAAACCGAATTCTACGCCGAACTCTAAAACTCAGCCGGCCGACCCAGTGCCGACTCCCACCTCAGAACCTACCAGAGCTATCAAAGGGCTTAATCGCCCAAAATCTGGCACCCCTTCTTGGATTTACTATGTGGTAGGTGCAAGCACCATAATTGCAATTGCTCTAATTATCATTGTTGTTGTCTATTTGACTAAACAATGAAAATGATTGCTAATATGCCTGTTTTTTCTGAAATTTCCTTTGTTCATTGACCATTGCTTGGCCTCCTTGGCGGTAGGAATGCTTTGTGCTTTTACCGCATAAATGAAGCCACTTTGTCTCATAATGTGTGTCCTTGGTGGTAGAAAAGCTTGAAGGAAGCAACTTTTCAGACATGGCTTCATTTTATTAAAGAACCAGGTTGACTTTATACGATACAACATTACAATGATTGATGAAGTGTCTGATTGTTTATTGGAGTTTTCTTTGTCTAACAAACCAGTTTGCTCGCACTTGGATCATGCTAAACGGCCAATATCTTTGCCTTTACAGCAAAATATTGAACGTGCTGCCACTCTATTTCGAGCCATGGGCGAACCTTCAAGGCTTAAACTTCTTGCCTTGTTGGATCAAGGAGAAAGCTGTGTAGGCGACATCGCTGAAACCCTCTCAGATAAACTTTCTAGCATTTCCCAGCGTCTTAAAGTCCTCAGAGCTGAGGGCCTGTTAGTCAGACGAAGAGAAGGAAAACACCTTTTCTACTCTCTTGCCGATAATCATGTTTCTTCCTTGTTACGAAATGCTTTGGCTCATGCAAACGAATTGGAAGCATCTGATTCCCATGAACCAATCTAACTTTTAGGAGCTTTATCATGGCCAATTGCAGCGAAAATCATTCATCCCACACCCATGGCGCAAATTGCGGACACCAAGGCATCGTCCACCAAGGCCATGTTGATTATCTTCACGATGGCCATATGCACCATATGGATGGATCAAAAGTTGAAGAACATACTTTGCCCGTGGATGCCAACAACCCTGCAAACTGCACCACCGGCCATTCATGTAATGCTCACGATGCTGCACACCAACACGGCCCCGATTGCGGACATCAAGCTGTGCCCCATGGCGACCATGTCGATTACCTTGTCGATGGTCACCTTCACCATCCCCACAATGGTCATTGCGATAACCATGGTAAAGTTCAACTTGCGTAGGAATGTAAAAACTTTGAAGAAGGCTCTGGGAGGAACTCCTGGAGCCTTTTTATTTCTCTTATTCTTTTTCAGAGGAAGCGAGCATTTCTTGGAGTGTTTTTTCAATGCTTTCTGCGATTTCATCTAAAGGAAGATGATTCAAACTAGATTTATAAAAAGGGTTTTGCAATTCTATCCCGATTTGATCCAAGGAAACCAGAGGATAACTCACCAACATGATTACCAGAGGTACAAGCCAGTCTGTTTCCATCTGGTGAAGTAATGCAAAGGGTAAAGTAATAAGAAATATGGCAACAAATCTGCGGATTTTAACAGAATACACAATCGGTAACGGGGTCTTCAAGATTCGCTCACACGCTCCAATGTGATCAATCAACAAAGATCTTTCCCTTTCCATCTGAGCAAATGCAAATGCATTAATAACCCCTTTATCTAATGCTGAACGAAGCAATCCCGCTATCTTTAATGAAACATAAAAAGGCATATGACTTGATGCAACCAATTTTTTCGCTTCACTTATTCCCAACAACTGTTCAAACTTTCCCAATTCTTTTTCCGATCGCAATGATGATTTTGCTGCATAGGGAAAAGCCTTCACCCAGGTTATCAGTTCCGTTGACCATACTTTGTCTTTAGGACCATAAGCCAGCGATTCTAAAGCCAGATTTCGACTTTGATTAACAATCCCTCCCCATAAGGTTCTTCCCTCCCACCAGCGATCGTAGCCTGCATTGGTGCGCAAAATTAACAACAAGCCAAGGGCAGCACCCGCTATTTCATGCGGACCCACTTCCAGCCCTAGGTTCACTTGAAAAACATCTTCAATGTAATGATCAACAGCACATATAATCGCCGCTATTAATCCAAAAACAAAAACATTGAATATGACAATTGGGGTTACGGAACCCTTAATTAAAACTGCTTCCCGCCAGAAAGTATAAAATTCATTAGATTTCATTTAATAAAACTCTCAATTAAATATCAAGCAAACGCACTGGCTTACTTTCTAGTGGGATAATAAATTAAAAGAACTTCAATTGCAATCAGACTTAAACTCGGGCAATCAGAATTAAACAAGCCAACACCAACTTTATTGATATCTGTTTAATCTAGTTCCAATTACAATGCTTTTTAAAGAATGCTCAGAACTAAAGCTGCCAAAAAATAACTTGCACCTATAAAGCAAAGGTTTTATTTCTCATGGAATTGGTAACC
>CAMDHK010000376.1 GCA_945897965.1 Candidatus Kuenenia stuttgartensis
CAATACAGGCGCCCGCAGTGGGCAACATTTTGTGTGGGCTGCAATTATTTGTTGGGTTGAATGCGTTTCGCAGCCTGATCATCATTGCAAGATCATCAGGCGTAAAAAGCTTGGACATGAAATCGATTTTTTCGACACCGATGCCATGCTCTCCGGTGACACTACCGCCCACCCTAATGCATTCGTCAAGGATTTCGCCACTGGCTGCAAGAACCCGTGTTACTTGATCAGGAAACCGTTCATCGAAAAGCAGAATGGGATGAATATTGCCATCTCCTGCATGAAACACATTACAAATTTTGAGATCATACTTAAGACCAATGCGCTGAATTTCGCGAAGGATATGAGGCAACTTGCTTCGAGGGACAACACCATCCTGGGTGCAAAAACTGGATGCGAGCCTGCCTACTGCGCCAAAGGCCTGCTTACGGGCTTTCCATAGCAAGGTACGCTTGGCATCGGTGTCCGCTTTACGAACTTCGCGTGCGCCATGCTTTATAGCAATCTGAGTAATTCGTTCTGCTTCAGTATCAATCCCCGCTTCTAATCCATCGACTTCCATGATGAGAATTGCGCCCGCATCAAGAGGAAAACCAAAATGGAAGGCATCCTCAAGTGCGCCAAGAATCATTTGATCGAGCATTTCAAGTGCAGCAGGAACAATGCCTGCACCGATTATTTCACTGATAGTATTGGTGGCATCATCAACACTATTGAAAACACCTAACAAGGTGCGATAAGTATCGGGGTTGCGAGTGATCCTAACCCATGATTTCACTGCAACGCCAAAAGTCCCTTCAGAGCCAACGATCACGCCCGTAAGATCATAGCCGGGATTATCTTCAAGCGGGCCACCAGTGTGGATGATTTCGCCATCGGGCAATACAAGTTCCACGCCCATGATGTGATTAACCGTCACGCCATACTTTAGGGTGTGAGGGCCGCCCGAATTGGTTGCGACATTACCACCGATTGTGCAAGCCCCTTGGCTGGAAGGATCTGGAGCAAAGTGGTAACCTTGGGGTTTAAGGTGATTGGTAAGCCAAAGATTGACAACGCCCGCCTCAATCAAAGCGCAGCGGTTTCTATAATCTACATCAAAGATCTTTTTCATACGAGCAAGCGAGATTACAACGCCACCGCCCACGGGTAGGCAACCGCCCGCAAGACTAGTGCCCGCCCCTCTTGGCAGAAAAGGGACTTCAAAATAATTGCAGGCCTCGACTATCTTCGAAACTTGCTCGGTGGTGGTTGGAAAAACAACGACATCGGGCCGGTTTTTATCTATCGTAAAACCATCACACTCGTAAACCATCAATTCGCTTGCAGCAGTAATGATGGCATCAGCACCAACAATTTTTTTCAAACTATCCAAAAGCCTTTTCATGCAATCATTCCAAAAACTAAAGGTTTGAATACCACACCCGAAATATCAATAATTCCGGGCATTCTTGCGCACATGAACCATGGGATCACCCCCGGCAAGCATTGTGCCTGAAACCACTTCGGCAACTAGCAACTGATGATCACCCGCATTAAGAACACCCGCAGCTTTGCATTGTAAAACCGCACAGGTATCCAGAAGAACAACGGGCAAGTTGGGATCTCTTTGTAGGTTCAAATCTTTTAATTGATCAGCACCAGAAACAGGCTTGGCAAACTTGCCAACCATCTGGTTTTGCCCTTCCTTAATGATATGAAGATTAAAGATTTTGCCCGGCAACAACTGCGAAAGTATGCTGCGCTCAGAACGAATCGCAATATTCACCATTAAGGGTGAAAAAGAACACTGTTGCACCCAACTTGCCAGCATAAAGTCATCTGCGCCTGCATCGTCAATGAGAGAAAGAATGAACAGACCACTGGGGATTTTTCCCATTGCGGTTGCAACATCATCCTTGATGACTGATTTGGGACCAGATTGAATTGGAGGTTTATCGCTCAAGGTTTGCTCAACAGTTCTTGTATTTGTTTTTCCAATTTTTCGGGATCTTCAACATCATCGAACTTCTGGGCAATTCGATTCTGTCTGTTGAATAAAAACAGCGTAGGAACAGAACCACCGTCCAACTTGGACATCCACACCGATTGGGGTTCATCAAGAATCAAATTCACAAAGTCTGCTTTCATCTTTTGCAGAAAAGGCAGAGTGGTTTTCTCGACCCCGCCCACTAAATCCTTATCTATAGCCATGTTTAAATGCACTGTCACCAGCATGAACCCTTGGTTTGCGAATTTCTGATGCATCTGAACCAGATGCGGAAATTCCTTTTTACAAGGGACTCAGTCATGGCGCCAGAAATCGACCAAAATAACCTTCCCCTGATTGTTTCGAACCAGCGAGGTTAAGTCAGAGTATTTAACTGTTTTTACAGATACCTCTGCAGCAGATGTGTACGCAACTGCAAGCAGGAAACTAGCCATCAGGATCATCTTTTTCATAGGCATCTCCAAGAAAACGCATACTCAACCATCATGTTAGCGTGAAAAATATAAAATGCGAAGCACTTTCACCCTTTTCGAATGGTGTAAAGTGTCCCTTTGTGCCTGATGCCACCAGGCAATCCAGCTTTTAAAACCTGCGTATTGTAAACAAACCCCGATTTATCAAGCGTTTCTCTAAGCAATTGGGCTGGAATCCGATCTTGATCGGTCATCAAGCACAAACCATCAGGCGCTAAAACCTTGGCAATCATTTTTAACAACGGGTCTACATTACCATGCTCGTAAACCAAATCTGATGCGAGAATAAGCGGAAAGCTTAAATCATCGGGCACATTACGCCAATCGATCTGCATGGTTGCGAAATTTTCAAACCCATTAGCACGGGCATTTTCAGCAGCGAACTCCAAGGCGGTGGCATCATAATCTGAAAAAGTAACATTCAAGCCTTTGTGAAGCCCGACCACACCAACAAGGCCCAACCCACACCCTATTTCCAAGGTTTTCTGGTTGGGTGTAAATTGTTCTTTCATCAAAAACTTGGCAAGCATCCGGGCGGAAGGCCAGATTTCAGCCCAGTAGGGCATGTTTTCGTTGTAAGTAATATCGTTAAGTACATCTGGATGGGTAAGCATTTTATCGGTTTCGGAAGGCCGGCCGATCGTGAATTCTTTTTCTCCTGCAATTACTGTTTCCCAAATGGTTGGGCCAAGAGCTTCTCTGGGAGTTGCAGGCATTTTTTTTGGGGGGGTACTAGACATCTTAAAATCCCAACGGGTTTCCACTTCTACAAAAGTCCGCCACTCTTTAAAAACACTTCGCCAGTTATTTCTTGATCCGCAGGAAGCCTGCAATAACCCGCAGCATTATCAAAATGCGCATCCAAAATAATCTGCTTGGAG
>CAMDHK010000377.1 GCA_945897965.1 Candidatus Kuenenia stuttgartensis
AGGCTTTGATTTCTGCAACGGAAAACAGGCTCGCCATCGTTTCGATATTTTTTAAACAACCGGGTATAGGATGGCCCTTCAATTTTAAAACATACTGCGAAGGCAACAATTACAATCGTAATTAAGCCACCAACAGCGATATTAATAGAGGGAAGTAAGACCAAACATGGTGCAATCAGAAAAAAGAATAAAAACAGTGGGCTATTTACTAAAATGATTCTCATCCAAATTACCTTTTATGCTACTGCCAACCTAGGATCATGATAGCAGATACAGTATACTCTCGTTAGATATGGGTATGCATAATTTTAACTAATCTCATTTGCCCGGGGATAATATGGCTGATCATGTAAAGCGAGCATCGTGGTTGTGTGAAGAAATCGAAAAGCATAATCGCCTTTATTATCAGGAAGCAAAGCCTGAGATTTCTGACAAAGAATACGACAAACTTCTAAAAGAGCTTGTTGATCTTGAAAAAAAGTATCCCGAGCTTGCCAATGCTAATAGCCCCACACAACGAGTTGGTGGCGCACCCATTGATGGTTTTGTAACGCTAAAGCATCGTTTGCCCATGCTTTCGATTGATAACACCTATAGCCCAAGCGAACTTAAGGAATTTGACAAGAAGGTTTGCAAGGGATTGGGAAATGATAAACCCAGCTACATGGTCGAGCTTAAAATTGATGGCGTTGCAATCTCACTGATTTATGAGAATGGCATTCTTACTGCGGGCGTAACCAGGGGCGATGGCGAAAAAGGCGATGATGTTACCCAAAACTTAAAAACCGTGGGTGGGGTTCCATTAAAGTTGAACACCAAGAATCCTCCTGCGCTTTTAGAGGTTCGGGGTGAAGTGTATATGGCAAGGGCCAATTTCGCCCGCCTTAATGAACAGCGTGTAAAGGAAGGTTTGGATAAATTCGCCAACCCTAGGAATTCAACCGCGGGATCGTTGAAGTTACTCGACCCAAAATTATGTGCAGCGCGAAAACTTAGCCTCTTTGCCTATGCCATTGGCGCAATGGAAGGCATCCAGGTTAAGTCCCAGACTGAAACTTTGAAACTACTTCATGATTTTGGATTCCCAGTTAATTCCAATGCTACACAGCTTGATTCCATTGAAGAAGTGGTCGCCCACTGCGAATCTTGGAATGATAAAAGGCATGATCTTCCCTACGATACCGATGGTATGGTGATCAAAGTAAACGATCTTGCGCAGCGTGAAAAGTTAGGAATTACGACCAAGTCGCCCCGCTGGGTGGTGGCTTATAAATTTGCAGCAGAGCAAGCACTGACAAGGCTTTTGAATATTGAACTGCAGGTAGGTAGGCAGGGGACTCTTACGCCGGTTGCGCACCTTGACCCGGTGCAACTCGCAGGCACCACCGTGTCCCGAGCTTCACTTCATAATGATGATAATCTGAAAACCAAGGATATCCGGGTTGGTGATATGGTGGTGGTGGAAAAAGCAGGGGAGATCATTCCTTATATTGTGCGGTCTGAGCCAAGTCTTCGGACAGGAAAAGAAAAACCTTTTGTTTTCCCAAAGGTTTGCCCGGTATGTGGTGCGGATGTTGTGAAGGATGCCAAGGGTGCTTTTTATCGTTGTACAGGTACGGATTGCGTTGCACAGCTTAAGCGCAGGGTTCGTTCTTATGCAGCTCGCAATGCAATGGATATCGAAAATCTGGGTGAAGAAATCATTGAGCAGCTTGTAGATACTGGTTTGGTGAAAACGCTTGCAGACATTTATAAATTAGGGTTGAACCAACTTGCCAACTTGGAGCGCATGGGTGAACAATCTTCGCGAAACCTGCTCGATGGAATTGCAGCAAGTAAATCTCGCGGCCTTGCAAGATTACTTACCGGGTTGGGCCTTAGGCATGTAGGCGAAAATGTTGCAGATGTACTTGCTCGAAAATTTATCAGCATGAAGGCATTTGCCCAAGCCAATGAAGAAGAGCTTGCAGCGATCGAAGGGATTGGGCCCGAAAGAGCTGCTAGCATTAGGGGCTGGTTTGCCAATACGACAAATCAAGAACTGATTGAAAGCTTGGAAAAAGCCGGTATTAAGATGGATGAATCTGTTTCCACGGTTGCTGCATCTTCTGCGTTGGCAGGCAAAAGCATTGTGGTAACGGGTACGCTGGTAAAATATGGCAGAGAAGAAATCGAAAGAAGGTTACGCGATCTGGGCGCAAAGGCTTCAGGTAGCGTTTCCAAAAAAACCGATTACCTGCTTGCAGGAGAGAAGGCGGGCAGCAAGCTTGAAAAAGCACGGGAGTTAGGTGTTCGCATTATTACCGAAGAAGAATTTGAAAAACTCGCTGGCTCATAAAACTTTTTATCCCAAACTAATTATGGGTTTCGTGGTGAGGGGCTTATTAAAAGTGTATAACTATGATGGATGAACTTTTTGGGGTTGGAACCAGTATGAATGAACAAAACCAAACTCTCTTGCCAAAAGAAGTTTTCGATTCCCTGGCTATTTTGAACCGTGGTTCAGAAAGTGTGAGGGCTGTTTTAATGGCTGAAGATAACCGGTTTTCACGGGCGTTGGAAGATCTCCAACGACTGGCAATCAATGAGAAAATCCCCATCGCAATTGTTGGGGGATTAGGCGCAATTCGCTATGGTTATCCTGCAGCAACCCAAGATATTGATATTGCTGTTTCACAAAACCAATTGGCGAAATTGATTCTGTCTGCCCCCCGATATGGGTTCAAAATCCTTTGGGAATCCTTATCAGGTTGGCATACTCTCACTCATGGCGAAGTGGAAATAAACATTGTTCCGGAAGGTGGCAAGGCCCGTAAGACTGCGCCAACTTGCATTCCAAGTCCGCAGATTTTGGGAGTTCAGCAAGGGCTTGATTATGCTTTGCTTCCAGGTTGGATGGAATTAAAAATCAGCTCGGGTAGGCAGAAAGATCGCGCACATGTAGTTGAAGTAATGAAAAAGACTGATGAAAATGCACTTAACATGGCTCGCAATCATCTGGTTTCTGTTCATCAAAATTATGTTCAGATTTTTGACCAGCTTTATGAAGATGCAAAGGCTGAAATAGACCAAGAAAATGAGCGGGGCACTCCACCTGTTTGATAACTTGTTAATAAAAAAGATTCGATCAACCTTTTCTCAACTCAGTGGCGGGAGTGGGATTTCCATCGAAAGGCAGAATGCTCTTAGCAACACGCCTTCATCCTGGGTGATTTTTCCATCATGCAGGATTGCAGCAATGCAGCCATCCAGCACCTTATGCTTTATTTCTGTGTTGGCTTGAGCTAGAAAATCAAACACCTTGTCGAGCATTTTAAAGTCATCTGCTCTAGTATCAAT
>CAMDHK010000378.1 GCA_945897965.1 Candidatus Kuenenia stuttgartensis
GTGAGCGGCCACTCGATCGGCCTATCCATTTCCAACAGATGTTTGCCACACTTTATCGGCATCTCGGTATCGATCCGACTCAGGCCACGTTACTTGATCCAAACAACCGCCCGCAGTACCTCATTGAGCATACCGATACAATCCGAGAACTGGTTGGATGATGCTACCGCTAATCAAGCGGTTTCATGAAAGACAAACAACAGTAGTGTAATTCGACTAGCAGACCATGGAATTTTAACATACTAGGTCTTTCTTTATTTCGATGTAACTGCCGCTCATTACTTCTTTGTTTTATCTTTAGCTTTGCCAGCATCTTTGGTTTGGGTCGCACGCTTCCAATCAACCTTGACATCATTTTTCTGGGAATCACCTTTGGTGCTACGGCCATCCGCAATGTACTTCTCCAAAAGATTAGTTAGCTTAATTACTGTTTCAGATTGTTTGTCATGCAGATTATTTCTTTCTCCAATATCGTTGCTGAGATCAAAGAGTTGCAGTTCGGGAATTCCAGATTTTACAGTCCCAGGCCTTGGATCACTCCAACCACCAGAGTCCTTACACATTAAAAGTTTCATGTTACCCTGACGGATTGCGAATGTGCCATTCACCGAGTGATGCACCAGCGCTTCACGAAGCGAGGTTTTATCCTGCCCAAGTAATGCAGGAAGAAAGCTGACACTATCTTCGCCTGCATTTGCTGGAAGTGCGACCTTGAGGATATCGGCACAGGTAGCAATCAGGTCGGTCAGGCAAAGGAGTTGATCAGATTTGGATCCTGGTTTTACCTTTGCGGGCCAGCGAACAATAAATGGAATGTGATGCCCGCCTTCAAAGATATCTGCTTTATGCCCACGGAAAAGATGACTCGGATTATGCCCCTTGGAAAGTAGCTCAGAGAAGTCCGCCTGGGGTGAGCAACCGTTATCACTTGTTAGCACGACAAGTGTGTTATCCGCAATCCCCAAACGATCAAGCTCAGCCAAAATCAGCCCTAAGCTATGATCGGTCTGCATTACAAAATCGGCATAGTAATTAAGCCCGCTTTTACCCTGCCAATCCTTGGTGGGCGCAATCGGAGTATGTGGCGAAGCCAAAGGCAGATATAGAAAGAAAGGTTTGCCAGCCTTAGCATCAACACTACGGGCCTTTACAAAATCAATTGCCTTGGTGGTAAGAGTGGGCAGAACATCTTCAACTTCAAAGTCAGGCGCTGCAGGACCCTTGCGACATTTCCCTTTTTCTCTTCCAAGAAACATGGGGAATTCTTTCTCAACAGATGGAAGCTTTGCGACACGATCATTCTCGATGAAAGTGTAAGGCACCATATCTAAAGAAGCGCTGATGCCATAATAATAATCAAAACCCACGCTGTTTGGCCCATTCTTAATCTGCTTGGAATAGTCAACATTATTAACCTGACTGGCGGACTCAATATTTAGCTCGGCAACATCCTTGCCTTCTTTTTTAACCCAGTCCATACCGAGGTGCCATTTGCCTATGCAAGCTGTGTTATACCCTTGGTTCTTTAATAACTGAGCGGTGGTCAGCCTGCCTTGTTCGATAAGCCTTGGGCTTAAGCCACCAAGCACACCACTTTGCAACTTGGTGCGCCAATTGTATCGGCCCGTCATAATCCCATAACGGGTGGGCGAACAAACAGAAGAGCTTGAATGCACATCGGTAAAAATCATCCCTTTAGCTGCAAGCGCATCCATGTGCGGGGTTGCAATCTTCCCTTGCGGGTTAAGGCATTTCACATCGCCATAACCAAGATCATCGCAAAGCACATAAATAATGTTGGGCTTGCTTGCAATCTCTGCTGCAGAAAGATTTCCAAATGCAATCATCAACAGGGCAATACTTTTAAGACTATGCTTCATTTCTATTCCTTCTTTTTAAACTTTAAGAAAAGATGATTATAAGTGCAGCATTAGCCTTCAAACAATGAAATATAAAGAATATGTCTGGCGGAGTTATGATTTATTATTCAAAGCACATGAAATAATAATCGAGCGATAAAGAGAAAAACATGCGAGCACCTTATTCAATTTAAAATCATCTATTTAAGGGCTGATGGTGTGACTCCAAGGCAATCTGACAAACTCGTTTATAATCGTGACGACCTTGCTGGTGACGGTACACACACATCCTTCGCAAGCAAGTCGCTAGATAGTTGCGAATGTCATGCTTGAGTATTCAAGAATGATCCGCTCGTAAAATCTTGGTTCAAAAGGTAAAAGGCCTGCAATTTCATTTCCGGACCTTGGCTAAAGCTTCGGCTTCAATTAATTCCCAAGCTTTTGGAACTTTGGAATTAATCTCACTATTCTCCATTCTTCGTTTTAATTCTGTAAGCTGCCACTCGGGCAAAGAACTAGACTCAACTTCACGGACTACACTATCCCAAATTGCTTCGGCAAGTTGTAGTCGATCTTCTAAACTTAATCGATCAAGGCCTAAGTCTTGAATTGAAACACTTGCCATCGCTGTAACTTCCTATGTGAAACTTGATCCAACTTAAATCAATTATACCATTATAAACAAAGATCATTTCGCTAATTCTAAAATCTCACCTTCATTTAAACTGCGGTTGAATACCATCGTTTGTCCGATCAAACCGCGGTAGTATGAAGAATGAAAATAGAAAATCTCACAGCCAAGAATCAGCGAAGGCGGGATAACTGAATCCGAGGGAAATTTTTTGGTCATCCCCTCCGCAGACTGCTTGCCATCGATGTAAGTACGCACCAACCATTGGCCATCTTTTGGTTCTGCGGTAAGGGCGACATGATACCAGCGACCTGCATCAAGTTTGGTTGGCGAGGAAATAACATCATTAACATTTATTTTAGCACTTAAAGTGTAAGGTGCTTTCTGACCATCCAAGGCGAGAATGAATCGCCTAGCGCCATACCCAATAATATCCGCCCTACCAGCGTGCTGGCTTTTGCCCATTTCTGAATCGGGCTTGATCCATGTTGTAAGAGTAAGGCCTTTCTTTGTTTCGCCACCGCCATGATGCCCACTCAAGGCAACCGGAACAGAACTCTTATCGGCGTTGGAAGGATGCGAGAAGTACATTCTGCCCAAGGTTCCATCAAGTCGGTAACTTTTTGTGCCCGTGGTATTCTCTGCAAAACGCAATGCTGGTTTTCCTGAATCCACAACCCATTGAAGATTCGCAAGATCAAGGTGGGATCCACCAGCATAATTATAAACCGAATGGCCTTTGCCTTCGAGCATTCGATAATCTGCGATTGCCCCTTCAGGCGATTTGACCATGCTTGCTGGTTGATCATTGGCTTTAG
>CAMDHK010000379.1 GCA_945897965.1 Candidatus Kuenenia stuttgartensis
GCCCGGTATTGGGCAGCTTCCAATGGGTCGACTTCATCCTGCCAGGTTCCCAATGCATGAAATCCCGTTGCAACCATGGTTTCAAAGGAAGGCTCGGGAAGCTCGTCCCCCGCCAACTGTTCCATTACAAAGCGATCGTATGGTTTGTCTTTATTGAAAGCAGCAATCACATAATCACGGTATTTCCATACACTTGGTTTTGCAGCATCGCGCTCGTAGCCATTGGAATCTGCATAGCGCACAAGATCGAGCCAGTGCCTGGCCCATTTTTCGCCATGGGCAGGGTCGCCTAATAATCGCTCCACCAGCGATGCATAAGAATCATGGTTTTGATCTTTTAAAAACCAATCCTGCTCTTCAAGCGTAGGGGGCAACCCTCTTACACCAAGCGACGCACGGCGTAACAGATTCCCCTTCGAAGCAGGTTGGGATAGGCTAAGTGTGTTTGCTTCAAGTTTATTGATAATGAAGGAATCAATCGGATTCGAAACTCGGGAGGGATTCATTACGATTGGAACAGCGGGTCGTTTTACTTTCTGAAAGGACCAAAAATCTCTCGCAACTTTAAGGTCTACTTTTTTCTCATGAATGCCCAAAGCTCTGTTTGCAGGCCACTTCGCCCCTTCACCTATCCACTCCTTTAGTTTCAAAAGATCCGCACTCGCAACCGCTTTTAATCCCTTGCCTTCCTTAGGGGGCATCTCTCCCAATTCAATGCGCTGGATCATCAAGCTTTCTTTGGGTTTGCCAAATACCAAAGCAGTCCCCTGATCTCCGCCAGCTTTCATCATTGCAAATGATGTCAAATCAAGCCCGCCACTCTTTTTGTTGGGTTGATGACATTCCAAACAATGCTCTATCAGAAGGGGTGCAATATCTTTTTCAAAATCTACAGCCCCAACTGGGCCAGCAAATATGAAAAGTGCGATCAACAAAAGTAAGGATGCGACAAAGTTCATAGGTTGCTCATACGATTTCAAAACGCCTAACTTGAATACCATTTCTGCCGCTCTTCTGGGTGGGCCTGGGTTCGGGTTGTGCAAAATCATTAAGATCTACCGATCTTGCCCTTACTTCATACTGCCCAATTTTTAACCCCTTAATGGTTGCACCATAGGAACACATACTATAGCGCAAAGGCCACGAAAGCGCTTTGCCCATGTTCTTATCAAAGCCCAAAACCTTGTTCGCCTTAATCCCCTCGGGGAAGACATTATTCCAATTAGGTTGCTCCTGCATTTCGCAAGGAATCCACGGGCCTTGCAATAATTCCGGCGCATCATCCCCAAGCGTGGTGGGTTTATCCCCTACCTTGCGCACCCAGTATTCCACCCGCTTAACCCCTGATGGCCCGCTGATCACGGTGCCACTGATTTCAACCGCTTCACCCACCTTAAACTTTTTACCATCAGGCGACTTATCCATATATGCTGCACTTTTCAAAAATGACTCCGGATCGTTATTACCTGTTGAGTAAGTGTCATTATTGCGAGCATCATTGGTAACAAAAATATGCTGTAGCCATTTGATCGATTTATAACCATGCGACCAAGGCACGATCATGCGCACCGGTCCACCCCTCTCTGGCGATATCGCCTCACCATTTAACTTGTATGCAATGAACACAGGCAATTCATTGGGGGGTGTTTCCATCGCATTGGTGTAGGTTACCGAAGATTTGAAAACCTGCTTCGCATCGTTGTTATGAAAACCCCAATAGTAAATCCTGCGAACATTATTCATCTTCCCACAAAGTTTCATCACCTCGCGCAAGGGCACACCCGTCCACAAACCCTGGCCCAAGGGCGTGTCAATGTTCAAGCATTGCATTGCCTTGAGAAAATGCACCTCATGCTTCTTGCCCAAGTCCAAGAGTTGTTTGAAATCAAGTGCGGTGCCATCTGCAAGGGTAAGAGATTTTGTAAGAGTTGCGGGCACCTTGGTATGCGGTTCTTCAACGAAGGGGTCTGCGGTAATTTCAAGTCGCCAGGTATCGGGAGTAAGCCTGGCTTCTGCTTGTGCAGCGCCTATAAGCTTATGCGGCTTTGGATCTCCGCGAGAAACATCGCCAAAATCTTTGCCGGGCGTTAGGTATGGCTTGGTAATAGGCGCAGTTTTCTTTTCAGAAGTTGCATCTGCAGGGTTTGCCAACACAGTTTCAGAAATTGCCAATGAGGTCGCACATGCAGCACCAGCGTTGATGAAATCCCTGCGGGTCACATTACTGCCTAGCTGTTCTTCGCTCATGAGAATGCTTCCTGATGCGGCCGGGTGCTTTTATCATAGCAATAGTAACCCTGCTGTTCAGTTTTAGGAAGATAAAAAGGGGCGTGGGAAATAATATAGATCTGTAATTCACAAGCCTGAAGCGCAAGCGAACGGAATGGTAATAATGTTGGTAATAAACAAAAATCCTTACTCGTATTCACAAGCCTGAAGCGCAAGCGAACGGAATGGTAATAACGTTGGTAATAAACAAAAATCCTTCGCTTGCGCTTCAGGCTTATATTAATATAAAGATTAGCGTAAAAAGAGCAAAATATGATTTATGAAGCATACAGGAATTCAATGGAAGAAACATTGGCCTACTTTTTGACATGGACCACCTATGGCTCTTGGTTGCCAGGCGATGAACGCAACTGGGTTGACAAGAGAGGTGAACTTCGACTCCCAGATTTTAAATGTCAGAACGCAGCTAGAGAACGGATGACGGAACACGCATTGACATTTGAAATCGAGCAACGCCTTATAGTCGAAGACACCATTACTGAACATTGCCGGATTCGCCACTGGCAACTTTACGCAGTCGCAGCTCGGAACCAGCACATTCATGTGGTCGTATCGGCTGTTGGGCGGACACCTAACGATGTTATGAGTCAATTCAAGGCCTGGTGTACGCGAAAACTCAAGGATCAGGAACGATCGTCGGGCGCCAAAATTGTCCGGAAAAATTGGTGGACTCAGCGTGGCAGCAAGCGCTGGCTGAATGATACAAAGAGTATAAAAGCAGCAGTCAGGTATGTCTTGGAAGAACAAGGCGAACCAACACCACGGTCACAAAAAGGTAATTCACAAGCTTGAAGCGCAAGCGAAGGGAATGGTAATAATGTTGGTAATACACAAAAACCTTCGCTTGCGCTGGTATATTGATTTTATCCACTCGATGCCCACTGATTAATGGGCAGTGGAAGACGAAGCCAACGCGGGGACGAGACCGTTTTGCGCAAGGACCACTTGTAGAGTCCGGCCTGAAGTTTGGGTCCGCCTCGCGCCGACTTT
>CAMDHK010000380.1 GCA_945897965.1 Candidatus Kuenenia stuttgartensis
GTGGGCGCAACTTCGTATTCTTTGCCCTTCTCCATCTTGGGCTCTGCAATCGCAGCACGCATGAACAACTTAGGCCCGCTTGATTTCGTTACCTTCGCTGGATCAAACACCGATTGAAAACTCGCATCGCCTTCGCCTTTTTCCGCAAACACCGATTGCTTCGTCTTCGCATCGGTAAAAACATAACTCCGATTGAAAAACGCAAACAATCCGTAGTACAGATCCTGCTTGTAATCCTCAACCCTCGGGTGATCATGGCATTGCGCACATTGCCAGTTCACTCCCAAGAACAACCTGCTTATATCCCGGGTAATCAAATGTGGTTCGCCTTCCCTATCAAGATAAAACTTGGCAGCAGGCCTCATCTTCGCATCCACTCCATCCGCAGAAAGAATCTCTTTCACCATCACATCGTAAGGCTTGTTCGCAAGTAATGACTCACGCAAATACTGTTTCCAATTAGCTGAAGGCACATGTTTGTCTGCCCTGCGTTCCATCAAGGTAACATCCAACACCATTGCAAAATACCAGCTATGAGCGGGGCTTGCTAATAATGCATCCACCAACTCCGACCTTTTATTTACATTGGTGCTTTTAACAAATTCTCGAGATTGTTCTACCGTGGGGATTGTTCCTATTAGGTCAAGAGTCACCCTGCGGATGAACTCTAAATCAGAACAAAGTGGAGCAGCTTTCTTTTCAAAATCCACAATAGGCTTAGAGACCTCTGCATCAATCTTCTGGCTTAGGGTTTGACCTAACGACCAGTTTGCTACAAGTAGCATTAATGCAATGGAACAAACGAATCTATTTTTATTAACGGTATTAGCAAACATATTAAGGACCTTTCCAGCACAGGCAGGAAAACCAATCAAGTAGGAAGGCTATTACATTTTGAACCTTGAATGCGGGCTTGTCAATTCCCTTTTAGAAAACACAGTGAGAAACTGTTGTTTTTAGGTGCTTATTCCGGTTTACCCCCTTATTATTTGCCATTGTTGCATGTTATGGGTAACAAAACTGGACAGTAGAGCTTTTTCATGGATAATAGCCTACTGGCATGTAAATGCCTTATCGAGTTGGTTTCGGGAGTGTTTGCACAACTGGTGTTGGCCATGGTCTTCAAAACCATCGGGGGGTTTGAACAAAGCTCCCAGTGGGTTCAATTCCCATACATTCCCGCTTTACAATCAGCCCTAGACACGGAATTAAGAACAAGCAAAGGCAGAAGCATTTGCCACGGAAATAAAACTAAGCAGAAGCATTTGCCACGGATTAACACGGAATTACACGGAAATAAAACCAAGAATAACCACGGAAGGTTGAACAAAAGGTTCAAATGGAGGAGTTGCAGTGGGGCTTCCCCATCGCAACTCCTCTGTCTTTAAACAAACCCCGATCAATTAATGGGAAGTAAAAGGAAGAATAAGAATGGAACTCCGCATACGCGAAGTTGACAAAGTCGGCGGCGGGCTAACTGGAAGGCGGGCTAGCGAAGCGAAGGGCCCTTTTCCCGGAGGGAAGAGGGTTGGGAGTTGGGGGGAAGTAAAAGCAAATAAAAGAAAGTAAAAAAGAAAGAGAAAAGCAAAAGAGAATGTGTTCATACAAGAGCAAGTGTATAAAAGAAAACCCTGCTGCATTTAAATCACAAACAGATCCACATATTCATTTACGGGCATAGTTTCTAACTCTTTTTGATCAAGCGATACTTTTAGAATTTGTTGTTGCTGCCTTGTGGGGAACTGCCTTGCGAGGTTGATTTTAAACTTCTCCTCTAAGAGCGGTATCCCCTCTGCGCGCCTGCGGGAATGGCCGATGGGGTATTCAACGATGACTTCGTCAAGTTTGCTGCCATCATTGAACTCGATGGTAAGTGCGTTGGCGATAGAGCGTTTGTTGGGGTCGTGGTAATCCTTGGTAAAGGCTGGATCTTCGGTGCAGTGAATTTTGTCTCGGAGGGTATCAATTCGCGGGTCGGTTGCGATGTTGTCTTCATAATCTGCAGCAGTTAAACGGCCAAAGATTAGAGGCACTGCAACCATGTATTGAATACAGTGATCGCGATCTGCGGGGTTGTTTAGTGGGCCTTTCTTATCGATGATACGGATGCATGCTTCGTGGGTGCGGATGGAAATTCGCTTGATGTCGCCAAAGGTTTTGCCTGCGCTTAGCATTTTTGCATGAAGGGTCATTGCAGCTTCAACTGCGGTTTGCGAATGGAATTCTGCTGGGAACGAGATTTTGAACAGGACATTTTCCATGACATAGGAAGCGTAGGGTCGTTGGAATTTGAACTTGTTGCCTTTGAAACTGACATCGTAAAAGCCCCAGGTCTTGGCGGATAAAGCGGAGGGGTAGCCCATCTCGCCTGTTTTTGCGATCAGTGCGAGTTTTACCGCACGCGAAGTAGCATCGCCAGCAGCCCAAGATTTTCTGCTGCCCGTATTGGGGCTATGGCGGTAGGTGCGAAGCGATTGGCCATCAACCCATGCGAGGGAAACAGCGTTTAAGATTTCATCACGGGAAAGGCCCATCAATTGCGCAACAGTTGCAGTGGACGCAACCTTGACCAAAATCACATGATCAAGGCCGACTTTATTGAAGGAGTTTTCGAGTGCCAAGCAGCCTTGGATTTCATGCGCCTTGATCATTGCGGTAAGAACCGCCTTCATGGTCATGGGTGGTTTGCCCAATGCCAAAGCGTTACGAGAAAGCCAATCCGCAGTTGCGAGAATACCCCCAAGGTTGTCGGAAGGATGGCCCCATTCCGCAGCGAGCCAGGTATCGTTGAAGTCGAGCCATCGGATCATAGCACCGATATTAAAGGCGGCTTGCACCGGGTCGAGTTGGAATTGGGTACCGGGAACTTTTGCGCCGTTAGGCACGATTGTGCCAGGCACGATTGGCCCAAGCAACTTTCTGCAGGCGGGGTATTGCAGCGCTTCCAGACCACAACCCAGTGTATCGATCAGGCAATTGCGTGCGGTGTTGTAGGCGACCTCAGAATTGATGTTGTAGTTCATCACATAATCAACGATATCGATGATTTCGTGGTCGAACTCCTGGCGGATGTTAGAGATATGCGCAGACATATTGTTTCTCTTTGCTCTGAGTTATCTTTTTTCGATTGGTACAAAAGCCTTGTCTTCAGGCCCGACATAGTTTGCGCTGGGGCGGATGATCTTGTTATCGATTCGTTGCTCGATCACATGGGCGCTCCAGCCCGAGGTTCGTGCGATCACAAACAATGGTGTGAACATTGCA
>CAMDHK010000381.1 GCA_945897965.1 Candidatus Kuenenia stuttgartensis
TTGGTTGATGTTGCCCCATTTAATTTGGGGTTGGGGACCACTGCAATCATGAAGCAGTTGCATTCCAAATTGCGAATGGCTGCTCTTTCTATCGAGGAATTGTTGCAAATTCTAGGTCGGTTAAGCACATCAACAGTTTTGGAATCGATTAAAGACCGCAAGGTAATTCTTGAGGCAATTATTGAAAATGAAGATGCCAAGGTTGAATTATTGCATCAATTGGATTCCATGGTTTCTGAAGGAACGATTATTTGTTCTAATTCTGCGAGTATTTCGCTGAAGAAACTTGCAGCGCAATTAAAGGATCCAACTAATTTTGCGGGCCTTCATTTTTGCCCGCCATTGATTCACCCCAACATGGTTGAAATAATTCGCACCGATCTTACCAGTGATGAATGCGTTGCTACTTTAGTTGGTTTGTGCATTAAGCTTCAGAAAGTGCCAATCGTAGTAAAAGATTCGCCTGGATTTTTAACAAATCGATTGTTGTTGGTTTTATTGAGAGAAACGCAAGAAGTTGTTGTTGAAGGGATGAACCCTTATTCGGTGGATGAAGCTACCATTCGATTTGGGTTTCCTAAGGGGATTTTTGAATTTTCAGATTTAACAGGAATCGATAATCTTGTGTATCTTAATACGATTATAGACAAGAATTTGGGAGGCCGTTTCCCGCCTCCAACCATCAATAAATGGTTGTTGGAGAAAGCGCGTTTAGGCCAGAAAAACAAACTTGGGTATTACAAATATTCAGATACTGACGAAAAATCTGAAGACCCTTTATTACTTGAAATGTTAAAGCCCCTTCAAAAGAGTTCCTTAAGTTTGTCCGATGAGGAAATCATGGATAGGCTTTTGATTATTTTGTTTGTTGAAGCGAATAGGATTCTTGGGGAAAATATTGTACCAAGCCCTGATATAGTTGATTTAGCTTTGAATCTAACTTTGGGTTTCCCCAAGGAATGGGGTGGGATTTTCAAATGGGCTCAAATACAAGGCTGGGATAAAATAATTTCTCTCATCAACAAATATGCCTATTTGGGTGAAAGGGTTTCTCCCTGTGCTTATTTAGCTAATAAAATAAGTGAAAAGTCTCCTTATTATTTTTAATAACTCATCATCTTTTAATGCTTCATTTGGTAAGCTCCATTCGTTGTAGACTGGTTTTTAGGTTTTGGTTACCTTACCACCTGCCTAAGTCCGAAATTCCTAATGTATTTTCTAAGTAAAGGAATAATCATGAGTTCGTACACAAAAATTTGTTGTGGTCTAGTATTGGTGCTTCCATTAACAGCATTGTCGCTTTTTGGTGTTCTTGGTGCACAGGAACCAAAGCGTGATCAAAGTAAAAATAATTCTCCCGCAGAACGGCCTGGGCAAGATCGTCCAGGAGTTCCCGGGGCCAACAATAATGGACCCCGTGATTTTAACAAAGGCCCCATGTCTGGTATGGGTGGTAAGAGTTTTATAAATCCAAATATGACTCCCCCAAGGCCTGATAAGGAACTTGAAGCATGGATCAAAATCCTCGCTGAAAAAATGACTGATAGAAATGATGATATTCGCAACAGTGCTAGAAGAGCATTGGTTAGTGTAGGGCCTGCTGCAATGTTTTCACTTAGGGAAATGACCGAAAGTAAAGATGCAGCAACTGCAGTCGCAGCAAGAAATGTGATGATGGAAATTGGCCGTTCTACAATGCAAAAAAATATGATGATGCAACGAGGTGGTATGCCATTTGGTGGCCCACAAGGAATGCCCGGCATGGGTGGCTGGGGGAAAATGAATCCTCAAGATATGAATAGAAAAGCTGGGCCCGGCGGTCCGCCCCGTGAAGGCGATCGTGGAGCAAGGCCCGAAGCAGGCAAGTCAGAAGGTGAACGCAAAGCAAATCCCCCCCGCGAAGGCGATAAGCGCCCAGAAGCAGGCAAGCCAGAAGCAGGAAGACCCGAAGGCGAACGCAAAGCAGGCCCTGCAAATCCTCCTCGTGAAGGTGATCGCGGAGCAAGGCCGGAGGCAGGCAAGCCAGAAACTGGCAGACCCGAAGGTGAACGCAAAGCAGGCCCCGCTAACCCTCCCCGTGAAGGGGATCGCAGGGGGCCAGGTGTTGGCCCTGAAGCTAAAGAGCGTATTTTCAACGAATTGAACTTAAGCAAGGATGTTCGAGCTAAGGTTGAAAGCATTATCAATACGCAGCAGGAAAAAATTAAGGATGTAATTGCAAAAGGAAGAGAAGCGAATGGCGACCGTGAAAAGATCATGGCCGAAGTTCGTGAGCTTCAACAAAACATGGCGATGAGCCTGAAGGAAGCCATGGGAGAAGAAAAATTTAAAGCATTCATGAAAAATGCGCCCATGTTCAATCGAGGTGTAAATCCGCAAGGTCGCGATGCTTCTCGTTAGAAATAATGAATAATTTTCTTCATCATCTAACCTCATCTGGATATTGATCTAGGTGAGGTTATTTTTTTATATCAATGATTTGTTTGAAAGTAATTTCGCCTTTGAAATTTTCGATAAGAAGTACAAGCGAAGGGTAGGTTAGAGCCTGGGTTACAAAAGCGTCTGCGGCTGGCGCCTGCAATTTCCAGAGTACTTGAAGAGAATTGCCTTTGGTTTGGCCTTTTTCGAATACAACTTTAAACCCACCTGAATTACACTCGCCACCTTGAATAACCAGTATCATCTGATGAGTGAAGTTTATCTCTTTAACATTAAGGAGTTGCTTGATTTTAGTATTGGCTTCAGGGATTGGAAGGTCTAGAAACTTTGAAAGTTCAGCCTCGGTTTTGAGAATAACTCCTTGGGTTTTGGGATTCCCTTTGAGCCCCACTGCCTGGGAAATAATTTTTGGAATTGGTTCATCAGCAAGGATGATGCAGGAAAATACTGAAAAAAGAAGGATGTTTATTAGTAAGCTCATAAGTATTTCTCCACAAGGTGATTAAAAGATGATATCTTCAATAAATGTTTCTGAAGTGGAAAGGCTTTAACTTTCATGATTAATAATAGAATACTAGCATAAAGAAATTCAATTGGAGAAAGAAATATGTCAGGCGGGAAAAATGTGTTGGGAAAAGACCTTGAAGTTTGTTGCATGTCACCTAAGACAGGATTTTACCGAAATGGTAAATGCGACACTGGGCCAGGCGATTTTGGCATTCACACTGTATGTGTTCAAGCGACTGCAGAATTTTTGAAATTCAGTAAGGAGAGAGGCAATGATCTTTCTACCCCTGTACCTGATTGGGCTTT
>CAMDHK010000382.1 GCA_945897965.1 Candidatus Kuenenia stuttgartensis
TTGGTTGATGTTGCCCCATTTAATTTGGGGTTGGGGACCACTGCAATCATGAAGCAGTTGCATTCCAAATTGCGAATGGCTGCTCTTTCTATCGAGGAATTGTTGCAAATTCTAGGTCGGTTAAGCACATCAACAGTTTTGGAATCGATAAAAGACCGCAAGGTAATTCTTGAGGCAATTATTGAAAATGAAGATGCCAAGGTTGAATTATTGCATCAATTGGATTCCATGGTTTCTGAAGGAACGATTATTTGTTCTAATTCTGCGAGTATTCCTTTGAAGACACTTGCAGCGCAATTGAAAAATCCAACTAATTTTGCTGGCCTTCATTTTTGCCCGCCATTGATTCACCCCAACATGGTTGAAATAATTCGCACCGATCTTACAAGCGATGAATGCGTTGCTACTTTAGTTGGTTTGTGTATTAAGCTTCAGAAGGTGCCAATCGTGGTGAATGATTCTCCTGGGTTTTTAACAAATCGTTTGTTGTTGGTTTTATTGAGAGAAACGCAAGAAGTTGTTGTTGAGGGGATGAACCCTTATTCAGTGGATGAAGCTACCATTCGGTTTGGGTTTCCTAAGGGCATTTTTGAATTTTCAGATTTAACCGGAATTGATAACCTTGTTTATCTTAATACCATTATAGATAAAAATTTAGGAGGCCGTTTTCCACCTCCGACCATCAATAAAAGGTTGTTGGAGAAAGCGCGTTTAGGTCAGAAAAACAAACTTGGGTATTACAAATACTCAGATACTGATGAAAAATCTGAAGACCCTGAATTTCTTGAAATGTTGAAACCCCTTCAAAAGGGTTCATTAAGTTTGTCTGATGAAGAAATCATGGATAGGCTTTTGATTATTTTGTTTGTTGAAGCGAATAGGATTCTTGGTGAAAAAGTTGTGCCAACCCCTGATATAATTGATTTAGCTTTGAATCTAACCTTGGGTTTTCCCAAGGAATGGGGTGGGATTTTTAAATGGGCTGAAATACAAGGCTGGGATAAAATTATCTCTCTGATCAACAAATACAGCTATTTGGGAGAAAGAGTAACTCCTTGTGCTTATTTGACTCAAAAAATAAGTGAAAAATCGCCTTATTATTTTTAATAACTCATCATCTCTTAATGCTTTATTTGGTAAGTTTCATTCTTATGTAGACTGGTTATTTGGTTTTGATTACCTTACGACCTGCCTAAGTTTGAAATTCCTACCGTATTTCCTAAGCAAAGGAATGATCATGAGTTTGTTTACAAAGATTCAATGTGGTTTAGTATTGGCGCTTCCTTTAACAGCATTGTCGCTTTTTGGTGTTCTTGGTGCACAAGAACCAAAGCGTGATCAAAATAATAATAATTCTCAAGCAGAACGGCGTGGCCAAGATCGTCCAGGAGTACCCGGGGCCAACAATAATGGACCCCGTGATTTTAACAAAGGCCCCATGCCTGGTAATGGCTTTATGAATCCTATGATGCCTCCAAAGCCTGATAAAGATCTTGAGGCATGGATCAAAATCCTCGCTGATAAAATGACTGATCGAAATGATGATATTCGCAACAGTGCTAGAAGAGCATTGGTAAGTGTCGGCCCTGCTGCAATGTTTTCACTTAAGGAAATGACCGAAAGTAAAGATGCAGCAACAGCAGTCGCTGCTAGAAATGTCATGATGGAAATTGGCCGTTCTACAATGCAACAAAATATGATGATGCAAAGAGGTGGTATGCCTTTTGCCGCCCCTAAAGGAATGCCCGGCATGGGTGGCTGGGGAAAGATGAATCCTCAAGATATGAATAGAAAAGCCGGCCCCGGCGGTCCTCCGCGTGAAGGCGATCGTAAAGGTGGCCCAGAAGGTAGACCAGAAGGCGATCGCAAAGGTAAACCAGAAGGCGATCGTAAAGCAGGTCCCGCAAATCCTCCTCGTGAAGGTGATAAGCGCCCAGAAGCAGGCAAGCCCGAAGCAGGAAGACCCGAAGGTGAACGCAAAGCAGGTCCCGCTAATCCTCCTCGTGAAGGTGACAAGCGCCCTGAAGCAGGCAAGCCCGAAGGTGAACGCAAAGCAAATCCTCCCCGTGAAGGGGATCGCAGGGGCCCGGGCGTTGGCCCTGAAGCCAGAGAGCGTATGCTTAATGATTTGAACTTAAGCAAGGATGTTCGAGCTAAGGTTGAAGGCATCATGAATACGCAGCAGGAAAAAATTAAGGATGTAATTGCAAAAGGAAGAGAAGCGAATGGCGACCGTGAAAAGATCATGGCTGAAGTTCGTGAACTTCAACAAAACATGGCGAAAAGCCTGAAGGAAGCCATGGGGGAAGAAAAATTTAAAGTATTCATGAAAAATGCGCCCATGTTCAATCGAGATATAAGCCCACAAGGCCGTGATGCTTCGCGTCAAAAGCAATAACTAGGGTGTAATTTTTTCGTAAATCATCAAACCTCATCTGGAAATTGATCCAGGTGAGGTTATTTTTTTACATCAATGATTTGTTTGAAAGTAATTTCGCCTTTGAAATTTTCGACAAGAAGTACAAGCGAAGGGTAGGTCAATGCCTGGGTTACAAAAGCGTCTGCGGCTGGTGCCTGCAATTTCCAGAGCACTTGAAGAGAATTGCCTGTCGATTGAAATTTATCGAACACAACTTTAAACCCACCTGATTTACACTCGCCACCTTGAATAACCACTATCATGTGATGAGTGAAGTTTATCTCTTTAACATTAAGGAGTTGCTTGATTTTAGCATTGGCATCGGGGACTGGGAGGTCTAGAAATTTTGAAAGGTCAGCCTCGGTTTTGAGAATAACTCCTTGGGTTTTGGGATTCCCTTTGAGCCCCACTGCCTGGGAAATAATTTTGGGAATTGGTTCATCAGCAAGTAGGATGCAGGAAAATACTGAAAAAAGAAGAATGTTTAATATTAAGCTCATAAGTATTTCTCCACAAGGTGATTAAAAGATGATATCTTTAATAAAGGTTTCGGAAGTGGAAAGACTTTAACTTTCATGATTAATAATAGAATATTAGCATAAAGAAATTCAACTGGAGAAAGAAATATGTCAGGCGGGAAAAATGTGTTGGGAAAAGACCTTGAAGTTTGTTGCATGTCACCCAAGACAGGATTTTACCGAAATGGTAAATGCGACACTGGGCCAGGCGATTTTGGCATTCACACTGTATGTGTTCAAGCGACTGCAGAATTTTTGAAATTCAGTAAGGAGAGAGGCAATGATCTTTCTACCCCTGTACCTGATTGGGCTTT
>CAMDHK010000383.1 GCA_945897965.1 Candidatus Kuenenia stuttgartensis
ACGAATTGATTCCGGAATAGCAAAAATAAATCTTTGATCTCATGAAACCTCGCAATGAATACTCTTCCCAAAATTGAAGCCGAAATTAACCGCCTCGCAGCGATAGTCGGCGCATCGGGATACGTCCTTCCGACATTTGGACGCACGGAGGACGGAGCACGTCCCCACATTGAGGCTGATGCACACGGATACCATTATGTTGTTGTCGAGCGCGGTCTGGAACTGCAACGCAACACCACTCGCGACCTCGACGAGTTGCTGTATCACGTCTTTAAGTCTGTCACCTTCAGCCTCGCTTGCGATTACGAGTGTGCGCATCGCATCGCATCGCAGGATTCTCGTCGCCAGCTATTCGCTCGGCAGATAGAGCTGCTCTCGTCGCTTTCACCTGCATGGGCAGAGCGCCGGTCGAGCGACCACCAGAGGATTCTCCTGCAGCACCCATTCAATGACCAATGACCGCGCCGCCGAACCAGGCGCTGCAACAGACGGGGCCGGCATCATGGGCTTTCCGAGGTATAGAGCCTCTTAAACATGCAATCGTTTTCCTGCTTTTTTGGAAACTTCTTTTACAGATACCGGGGACCAGAATATCCTTTGGAACCAAGAAAGTGGTAAGAAAAGATGGATCAAGTTCCTTGTTGTTTTTTTGACTCATTATGTTTATAAGTCTTTAAGTGTATCCAAATGGTCTTCACCTTGCTTCAAGGATCAATCCCATGCGAAAAAGTATTGTGTTAATTATTGCGATCGGCTTAATGATTGCTGCGGACACTGCAAAAGTTGATGAAAAATTAAACGGATCTTATGTTGGCGGGGGTGGCGAAACCAACGGTAAACCCTTCAACAAGGCAGATCTAAAGGATTTTAAATTGGTTATCAAGGGTAGCCAATACACCCTTAATTCAGGAACCGGTGAATCCGTTCAAGGCATTCAAACTGTTGATACCACCAAATCGCCGAAAACTATTGATGCAACCGATGGCAGTGGCCGTAACAAAGGTAAAACCATTCTTGGTATTTACGAAATCAAAGGAGATGAATTCAAAGTTTCGTTTTCGATGCCAGGCAAACCAAGACCAACCAAGTTCACCACGAAAAAAGATGAGAGCGGCCAATGGGTTCACATCTGGAAGCGTGTGAAATAACAAACCTTAAGTGTCAATTGCTAAAGCCCTGCAAGTGATTAAATCACTCGCAGGGCTTTCTGCTTTTCCTATCGGCAAAAATCGCCAGATTAAGCTGTTACTTATTACCTCGTATTCGAACTTGTGATTCTTCCACGATCCAAAGAAGCCCTACTATAGGCTCAGTTTGCAAAAGAGAAATTGCACGAGAGGTTAGCTCAATCAATCTTGGGATGGTTTGAATCGCATCTCGAATTACAATTATTCCTGCATAGTTATTTGGGGAATATGTTCTAATGTCTGAAAAATCTAAATCAAGAGTCACGAGTATGCGATGTTCTAAATTACAAATTTCGATTAATTCCACATCTGAACACCCTCCCAAATTCTGATCCCTAACATTTAAGCAGTCATGCCCAAGCCTTTTAATCATATTGGTAACTTCTAGGGGAAGGTTTTCGTCTGTCTTAAATTTCATGCCATGAGTTGGGGCAATTTTACAACCCGCTCTTTCACAATTTGGGCTGCATAACCTAGACACGCGTCGATGTCTGCATTTTGCAAAGAGGGATAATTTTCCAAAATCTTATCTCTTGTTTCACCTGCTGCAAGGTTGTCAAGAATTACCGAAACTGGAATTCTTGTGCCTTTGATACACGCCTTGCCATGACAAATGTTGGGGTCTACTCCTATATGATTTTCCCAATTCATGGGTTTCCCCTTTTCTAAAGCTTTCCAACATAAAAATTTCACTTCTATTATCGTACCATAACTATGAACAAATATGGCTTTCTGCTTTTCCTATCGGCAAAAATCGACCTAGTGTAAGCTGCATACCCCATTAGACATTTCTCGTGCACATTCAAAAGCCATTATGCTATCTTAAAGCCTCGAGATTCAAAATTGACTCAGGAATAAATCCCATGCGAACTTTATCTGCTATTCTTTCGGTAATATTTCTCTGCTCCAACCTATTGGCAGACACCCTTACGATCAACACGCCCCTTGACTACCAGATCGTTCAACGCAGTTCGAAGGACAAAGGAAAAATCATCGTTGCAGGTAAACTTGAAACAACCAAAGCAGAGGTTGGTGCAATCGAAGCTCGTTTAATTGGCAAAGGAATAAAAGGAGACTGGCAAAAACTTCTTGCTACCCCCAAAGGCGAATCTTTTAGGGGCAATCTAGAGGCGCCAACTGGCGCTTGGTACGCAGTCGAAGTTCGGGCCCTTGAACAAAACATCCCTTTTATTTCTGCCTCGGTTGCCCATGTGGGCGTGGGTGAAGTTTTCGTCATCGCAGGTCAATCCAACTCCGCCAACCACGCAGAAGAAAAACTCAGCCCAAAATCTGACAAGGTTGTTGCATACGATGGCAAGAGTTGGAAAGTAGCAAACGATCCCCAGCCCGGCGCAAGTGGTGGTGGTGGTAGTTTCATCCCTCCATTCGCTGATGCAATCGCTGAGCAATTTAATGTCCCTGTTGGTATCGTCGCCACAGGTGTAGGCGCTAGTAGCATTCGTGAATGGCTTCCCGAAAAAACAACTTTCCCTAACCCTCCAACGCTTCTTGGCAATGTAACAAAACTTGATTCAGGTGAATGGGAAAGCAAAGGTATTATCTTTCAGCGCTTGGTATCGAAGTTGCAACCCCTTGGCAATCAAGGATTCAGAGCAGTGCTTTGGCATCAAGGGGAATCTGATGCCAACCAGGCAGACCCAAAACGCACTTTGAAAGGCGAACTCTATCAGAAATATTTAGAGCAACTTATTCGTGATAGCCGTCGGGAAGTGGGTTGGGATTTCCCCTGGTTTGTCGCTCAGGTTAGTTATCATTCGCCTGCAGACCAAGGATCTGAAGATATTCGTAATGCACAAAAAGCACTGTGGAACAACACCATCGCCCTCGAAGGCCCAGACTCGGATAAGTTGGGAAGTGAATACCGTGATGGCAACGGTAAAGGCGTGCATTTTAATGGCAAAGGTCAGAGAGAACATGCAGCTCGCTGGGTAGAAAAAGTAACGCCTTGGCTTGAAAAGCAACTTGTAAATCCTTCCCAAACCAGCACCATCGGTCCTGCGAAGGGGACTCTTCTCATCGTGGGTGGTGGCGGTAAAGATGC
>CAMDHK010000384.1 GCA_945897965.1 Candidatus Kuenenia stuttgartensis
GTCGCCCAATCTAACAATACGTAATAGGGTCTTCCTTGTAAACATCGGTTAAATATTTATATATCTGGAAGAAGTGGATTTAATATTAGAGTTTATAAGTTGTAATGTGCCTTATAATCCCTAATTAGGGAGTTTATTTAGAGTAATAAAAATTAAAGTAGTAGTTGAGTTAATTTTTGCAATAAAGTGATTAATTTAATAATCAGCCACTCTGCAACGGGATAGGCCTACATTTCTAAACCGATTCTTTAAAAGACAGTGATTTCTTGAAATATAGTCCTGCGGAATGCGAACAACTACTGTAATGGAGATTGAAACACTGATACTGGAGGATTTTTATCATGGCTACTATTGATCGGGCAATTATGATCGCTTCAATCGCGCACGCTGGCCAAAAAGATAAGGCTGGTAAACCCTATATCCTTCATCCTTTAAGAGTGATGCTTACGGTGGCTTCAGATAAAAATGCGACAGATGAACAAAAAATAGTCGCGGTATTACACGATGTGATTGAAGATACTTATGTACAAGAACAACAGCTTAGAGAAAATGGCTTTTCAGAAGATATTATTAATGCAATTAAGTCGGTTACCAAAATTAATGGTGAAAGTCGTATGGACGCTGCAAAGCGTACCAAACTAAACGCCATTGGTAGGGTGGTAAAGCTTGCAGATCTGAAAGATAACATGGACTTAAGCAGAATTGCTAAACCTACTGCTAAAGATCGCTTACGAGTTGCAGAGTACAAAAAGGTACAAAAGTTTCTTAAATCGGAGCAATTATAAAATTGCAGTCATAAATGCCGACCCACTGCTGACAAATCTACGCATAGAATGATTTTGTCTGATTCATAAGTAACTTCAGTCGAGAAGCGTTTTTAGGTAGAACATGATGCCAGCACCCAAAAAGAAACAAATTAGCAAGCCTCTGCCTTCAAAAGCAAAATCTTCCAGGTCTGATTCTGATCGCAGGCTTAGGCAAGCCGATCGCCTTGCTAGGGTGATGCGCATAATGCAATTGTTGTTGAGCCGTGGCCGTTGGAATGCAACCGATATCGCAGCAGAGCAGGAGTGCTCTGAAAGAACCATTTATCGCGATATGCAGGTATTACAACTCGCAGGCATTCCGGTAGAATTTGACCAGGAAGACCGCTGCTACCGAGTCAGGCAGGATTTTCGTTTTCCTTCCGTCAACCTCACTGAGGAAGAAGCTCTGGGGCAGATTACTGCAACTGCAATTTCCAAATCGCCTGGCTTGGATATCAACCCAGGCGCAAAAACTGTTACCCAAAAATTGGCAGCATCTTCCAAGAATGATATTGCCCAGTTACTTGCAGATGCAGAGCAATTGATTACCGTTTTTGATTTGAAACTTGCGGACCATTCCAAACACCGTGATATCATCCGTACGACTCAAACCGGCTTGTTAAAAGGGAAGCAGTTAGCTGGAACTTATCAAAGCCCTTATCAAGCTTCAGAGGCCAAACTTCAACTTCATCCCTACCGGCTTTGTTTAGTGAAACAGGCGTGGTATTTGATCGCGCGCCCTGTGGGTGAAGATTTGCCAAGAACTTATCGTGTGGCCCGGTTCAAATCGCTGCGTACCTTGGAAACGCTTGCGCAGGTACCCGAGCAGTTTGATTTGAAAGAGTATTTTGGTAATGCCTGGGCGGTTTACAGGGGAAAACAATCTTACGATGTTGAGATTTTGTTTTCTGGTGAAGCCGCCGTAACTGTTACCGAGGGCACTTGGCATCACACCCAGAAAATTCGAAAAAACAAAGATGGCTCCATCGTAATGACATTTAAGGTGGATGGCTTAAATGAAATCGTGCGTTGGATTATTGGTTGGGGCAGCAATGCCAAGGTAATTCAGCCCGTGCAATTGCGGGAAATGATTCTCTTGCAGCTTCAAGATTCCTTGCAAGCTTACAATGCCAAATCTTCATCCGAAAAACAATTTTAACACCTCTGACCCGCTGATGTCAGTGACTGATTGCACAATGATAGCTGTTGTGAATATTAAAACCCTTATTGGCAAATTAGCCAGAAGAAGAAGTGCATGAAGTTAACGATTCATCGTGGTACGAAAGAAATAGGAGGTTCCTGTGTGGAACTTCAAACAGCAACAACGAGGCTTGTAATGGACTTGGGTTTGCCTTTGGTGGATGCCCAACGCGAGCCCTTTGATTCCCGTTCTGCCCTAGCGAAACCTATGGATATTTTAAAAGCCGAGGGCGTGATTCCCCCAATCCCCGGATTGTTTGATTCTGATCATGATGAACCGGATGGCATTTTGCTCAGCCATGCGCATTTGGATCATACGGGGTTATTGCCATTGTCCCGAAAAACGGTGCCTATCTTTACCACCAGTGGAACCAGCAAAATGATGCTTGCAGCAGGCGTTTTTGCAGCCCAGACCGAGCTTGACCGAACTCGATTTCGCGAAGTAGTTAGTCAGCGACCTTTTAACATCGGCAATTGCAAGGTGACGCCTTTGGCAGTGGATCATTCTATTTATGGTAGCGTGGCATTCTTAATAGAAGCTGAGGGCAAGACAATTCTTTATTCGGGAGATTTTCGTAACCATGGGCGCAAGCCCGGCATGCTCCGTGATTTGCTCAAACATTTGCAGGCAAAGCCTGTCGATGTCCTTATCGTTGAAGGAACTCATTTTGGGAGTGAAAAAGAACGCGGATTGACTGAGTACCAGTTGGAAGACCGCATCTTTGAATTGGTGAAGACCGCACCAGCCTTGGTGCTTGCAACCTTTTCTGCATTGGATGTGGATCGTATTGTAACGCTGTTCAAGGCTGTAAAAAAGGCGGGTCGGGTTTTTGTCGTGGATCCTTATACCGCCTTCGTCCTTCATTTAATTGGCAAGGAATCTAAGACACCTAATTTAAACATGGGTATCCGTGTTTTTTACAACCATCTATTTGAACGCCGCAAGAGCCTTAAAAACCTTGGAGAAAAGTTTAAGTCAGCACGAATTGAACTGTCTGAAATTCTTGCGCAACCTTCAAAGTATCTGATGGTTTTTCGCCCAACCATGACCAAGTTTGATTTCAACGAACAACTCCCTGCGCATTGCCGTTGCTTGTATGGCTACTGGGGTGGATATCTAGGTAAGCCCGATTGGGTTGCATTGAAGGATCATATCGCCAAAGTGGGTGGGGACTTTGTGCCTGCTCATGTCAGTGGGCATGCTTATATTCAAGATATTGTTGAGTTTGTAAATTCTGTCA
>CAMDHK010000385.1 GCA_945897965.1 Candidatus Kuenenia stuttgartensis
CTTGTATGGCTACTGGGGTGGATATCTAGGTAAGCCCGATTGGGTTGCATTGAAGGATCATATCGCCAAAGTGGGTGGGGACTTTGTGCCTGCTCATGTCAGTGGGCATGCTTATATTCAAGATATTGTTGAGTTTGTAAATTCTGTCAGTGCAAAAACAGTAATCCCGATTCATACTTTCGAACCACAAATGTTCCAGCAGCACTTTTCAAATGTAAGAATGCTTACCGATGGCGTGCCTTTTGAGCTTGAACAAAGCCTAGAAATGCAACCATGCAACTGAAGTTGGAATCAGATTGGCGGTTGATTTTAAATTATTGGAATTGCTTGCTGTTGATTTATTAGGGGAATTAAAAGCATCCCATACAGCAGGGATGCTGTTAAGGGTGAAAATTATTATTAGTTTAAATTTGCAATTAAGTGTTAATGACAAAAAGGTGAATTCGATGAAAGTATATGCTTACGGTGAAGATGCCCTGACCCTATGGGCTATTAAAAATAGGTTATCAGAAATTCTTGGCAAGTTGGGCGATGAAACCAAAGTTGATGAGTGCAAAATATTCTTTCGCCCTAGTTTTGGCAGGGGAGGTAAGGGCACTTCTAATTTTGGGGAGTTTGATTTTATTTTGCTGACAGGTAAAGCAATTTATCTTGGAGAGAGTAAGTGGGACGGATCTTCAGAAAAGCTGAAAGATGGATTGTTAGAATTAAGGCCAGAACAGCTATTTAGGCATAATGTTTTTAAATGGTATATAAATAATTGGACCTTTGCTTGCCCGCAACTGACCGATTGGAAAGATCTAATTCAAGCATCAAAAAATCGGGAGCCCAAATTTCCAAAATTAGAACCAAATGGAAACGAGCAGGAAGATAAAACCGTTCCCTCGGAAGACAAGTTGTTAGCTTCTAATATTAAAACTGTATCAGATATAATTTCTAAGCATTTTGGATCATCAAAGCCTGCTGTTATTAATGTTTTATTATATTTGCATAATGGTGAAGGCCTTAAAGAAGATTCCGGTCCCAATGATTTTAAAGTCGTCAATATAAATTACACAGATGCTTTGAAAGATAACTTGATTGAAATAGAGCTTCAGGTGAAAGCCAAGTAGAAGTGGGGCGACCTTTCCCGGAAGAGAATCGGAACGAGATTTTGGTTTACGGTAACTGCACCATTACTGGATCGCTGCGAATATTAAAATTTATAATAGATTGTTAAAGGTATTAATTATACTATTTAAAACTCAAGAATATTTTTATTAACAAAAAGGAGGATCTGATGAAAGTATATGCTTACGGTGAAGATGCCCTGACCCTATGGGCGATTAAAAGTAAGTTGCCAGAAATTCTTAAGCAATTGAATGGTGGGAAGGATGAAGCAGAAGAGGTTGTTAAGGATTGCAAAATATTCTTTCGTCCTAGTTTTGGCAGAGGAAAAAACTATGGTGAATTCGATTTTATTATACTTGCAAACGATAAGCTTTATTTAGGAGAAAGCAAATGGGATCGATCTTTAATTAAATTTGAAGATAAGAGCAAAAAAAAATTGAAGTTGGATGCCCCTCAAAATATGAGGCATAAAATCTTCAGTTGGTATGTGGACAAAATGAAAAATATTGAGGATTGGAGTGCTTTTAATGAAAAAGATAAGGCTGATTTTAATAGTGCTCATCCCGGGAAAACAATCCCTGGAACAGATACGGTATTAGCCAAAAATTTAATGACCGTATTGGGCATGATTTTAAACTCCAAAATAGAAAAATTAAAAATTAAAAATGTATTCTTGTATTTTTATAACACTGAAGATGTCGAAAAATCTCCGAAAAAGAAACCTGCTAAAACGCTTGAAATTTTAAATGGTATTAAACAACAACAACAGGAATCACACAATTCTGAAAACGAGGAATTTCAAATTGTTACAATGGATTATTCTAAGGTTGCCAAAAATAACCTGATTGAAATAGAAATTTAGGTCAAAATCAAATAGCATTGTTTTTAAGGGGTTTGGATTAAGCAAGAAACGGTTTCGGTTATTGCAATTAACTGCCTAAGCCTCTCCGGCTTATTAAGTCTAAAGAGGCTTGGGTGTTTTTAATAATGCTTTGCAATTTACTTCCCTTTGTTCCAATAGATGCGGACATTTTTTGTGGCCCTGCCAACTGCAACGATGTCGATTTTGCCATCGCCATCTAAATCGGCAGCAGCAAGATCTTCAATTGCAACGCCACCTTCATCAACATCATTGCGGGTCCAAGTAGCGCCTTTGCCATCACTTGTTGAGTAAATACGCACGCCATTTTTCTTGCCCTTCTCCTTGGCGAGTTCATCCCTCACGCCAATAATCAATTCATCACCAGGCATACCATCGAGATCTGCGCAGGTAACAGCATGGCCCCATTTAAGTTGGTCATCAAGCACCTTGCGGTTCCAGAGTTCGCCTGGCTTAGATTGGGTGTAAACCACAACCTGGTTGCCATGCCAAGGTTCAATGGTGGCAATGAAGGGCGAACCATCGGCAAGTTTGCCCTGCTTGATTTCGCTTGCGCCTCGGTTGGATTTGAGGTTTTCTTGATTACCAACCCCGAGTTTAGAGGTGGTCCATTTGTCGTTTAGTTTGGAAACTTTATGAACACCATCGTAGGTTGCGGTGATGAAATCCATTGCTTTGGTACCTGCACGGGGAACGGGTGCAAAGTTATGCATTACATGCAGAGATTCATCAAGAACTTCGGGCATCCATCGATCCTTCATGGGGTTTGTAGGAATGTGGTAGGCGAGCAATCGAACAGTCGAACCATCGGTCCAGTTGTTTTCTTTGGTGCTGTTTCTACCCATGAGTGGCCCAAGGATAAGTTCGGGTTTTCCATCGCCATCGGTGTCGGCAAAGCGGATGCGGTGAACGGTGGGTTCTTCTGCGATGGGGAACATCGCCCAAGGTTCATCAAGATTTTTGCCACGCTTAAGCCATTGAAGTGTGCCACCTGATTTAGTGTTGAAGGGCTTCCAATCTGCGCCAATGACAAGGTCGAGATGGCCATCGCCATCGATATCGTGGGCAGCAATGCAAACGTTATCGGGTTTGGTTTGGCCGGTGATGATGGTATGAAGTTTCCAGGTGGGGTTTTCAAACCAGATGACGCGGTTGCTATCAACAACGACAATGTC
>CAMDHK010000386.1 GCA_945897965.1 Candidatus Kuenenia stuttgartensis
GCGCCATACTTTTTGGCCTCGGAAAGAAGCTTGAACGCATCGTAGGTGGTGCCTGCAGAGCCCCCCAGAATTCCCACCACAAGGTGTGGATCATAATGCACAAGTTCTTCCATGGCTTTGGGGCCATGATAAACAATCTTCAAAAACACTGGCCTGCCTTTGGAGGTTACTGCGCCCAAAGTTCGCACGATAGCATCATTAATAAACCCAGGAAGTTGTTCTGAATCTACTGCGCCAGCGCGATTGGGATCGAATATTTCTAAAAAGTGGCGAAATCCTTTTTGCTCTGCATCGATGCGAAACTTCTTATATTCTTCAAGCGCATTGCGATCGAGGTTGGAATCATTGTTGAAAGTAATGCTGTAAAGGCCAAGGTTGACACCTTTCTGCCTTTCAAGCGGCGAGCAATTCCATTTGCCACACTGGATATGATCAAGTGTTGCGGTGCGAAAAGGAAGCGAAGGCTGGGTTGCAGATTGGCCACCCCGAAGGATATGGATATCGGTGGTATCATTAGCACGGGCAGCGGGAGTAACTGGGCTGTTGGCGAAAATATTCTTGTGAATTGCCATTACTTCTGCGGTGCTCGCAGACATCAGCATGATATCTACAAGTTTTTGTTCAACGACCTGGGTGATGACATCGCGAAATTCAGAAAGGCTGCGATATTTAGTTTCGCCATGATGGGCTTCAGGAGATTTCCCGGTAGCTGCAATGCCCAGCGCCATATCTGGATCTTTCGCATCTGCAAGAATAAAATCCTTACTCAACTTTGGGTTGGCATGAATGCGTTGCAGTTTTAGATCGAGAGATTTGGCGTTCACTCTTCATCGTCCTCGGTTAAGAAGTCATCGCCTAGTTTAAGCGCTTGTCGTTTTTGCTCAAAGAATTTAGCTGCGGATTCAGCGTCTTTGAAGCGTTTTTCCTTAATATCAGAATCCATGGCATCTGATTCAGGATAGGTAACAGAGAAAATATTTTCATCAAGGCGGGTGATATCAAGGCCGCCACCGATGCTGATGTTGTAGCCTGGCGTAAGGGAAACAATGGCTGCGATAAGTTTAATATCTTCCATGGTTAATACTTCCGGGAGGGTTGCCAGGCCGATCTGGGGAGAATCTTGCCCTGTGGGTTGCTTTGGGGATTAATAGGAGAAGAAGCACCAATCGCAACGGAACTGGAATTCCCAATACGAGCTTCAACTTGATCAATGATATCTCGCAAAAGTTTACCCGATTGCTGAATACCAATTCTTTCTTTGGGTGTTAAAGCAAGTTCAAAAAGTTTGCGAACTCCGCCACACCCGACTTCGGTGGGAACACTTAAGCAAACATCATGCACACCATAAAGGCCGTTTTGCAGCGAACTTACAGGCAGAATTTTCCTGCTGTCAAGAATGATGGATTGCACCACTTCAGCAATGGAAACCCCAACAGCAAACCCTGATCCGCCCTTCAGCTTGATCATAGTTGCGCCTGCGGTTTTTGTTTCTTCAAAAGCATCCTTCATCAGTTGAGGATTGCAACCAGGGAATTGTTCCAAAGGCAAACCTGCCACCGTTGCGCTTGACCAGATGGGCACCATGCTATCGCCATGCTCGCCTAAAAGTAGTGCTTGAACTTGGGTTGGTGCAACTTGAAGTCGCTTTGCAATATGGCTGCGGAAGCGAGCTGTATCAAGAACAGTACCCAGACCGATAATGCGTTTGGGATCCAGGCCTGAAAGTTTACCTGCAAGGTAGGTAAGAATATCTACAGGGTTGCTAACCACTACGAGGTGGGTGTTTTCTTTAATACCAGCGGCTTTAGCTTGCTGCAAAAGATTGAGAAAAAGATCGACATTACGATTGATGAGATCGAGCCTGCTTTCATCGGGTTTTCTACGAAGGCCGGCAGTGATCACAATAATATTACTGGTGGAAACATCTTCCATGGTGCCTGCGGTGATGCGTTGATCTGCAACTAGGCATGAGCCTTGTAGAAGATCGAGTGCCACGCCTTGGGCAACATCCTTGTTGGCATCAATGATACAGATATGGCTTGCGGCTCTGCCAAATTGAAGAGCATAAGCAGCCATGCTTCCGACCAATCCGCCGCCGCCAATAATACTTACCTTCATGACAAAACTCTCCAGAAAGCTGTTTATGATTTAGGTTGTTCGGGATCAGTATTTTGAGAATCAGGTTGTGATGCAGAGTTCTCGCCTGATTGTTGTTCTTCTAGTTTCTTATTGCCACGCTGCACCGCAAAAACACCAATGCGGGTAAGCACGATGGTCATGCCAGCAATCCAGAAAACAGCAAGAACAATTTTAATGGGAATACTGTAATATTCCCAATTGCCTTCTTTGATACCTTGCGCAAGAAGGATGCCGGTTGTAATAACAGTGGCAACAACCAAAATAATAAGGCTGAGCGCTGAAAAGAAACCGGTTTTATCTTTCTTGAAGCTAAACATTTAAAATCTCACAGAGTTAGATGTAGGCACTGAAACCAAGGGCCCTACTTAAGCGTGGGAACCTTTCAATGCAGCCATCACCTGATCCGTGATTTTTTTCACGAGTGCATCAATATCAAGGTTGTTATTAGCTGGTGCAGATTTAGCATTAATCCATGCATCTTGTTCAGCAACAGGGAAAGCAACATGTTCAGGATGGAATTTGGTGTAACCTTCGTTGAAGCAGTTTTCACCACGCAGATCACAATTGCTGTTCTTAAATCGAACATCGTCGTAACCCAGTTTCTTTTTCAATTCAAGCAACTCGGAGGTTTCTTTTTCGGTGAAGTAATTCACCCTGCCCAACTGCCTGGAAAGAATAAGGATTCTGCAATAAGCATCGATGATTTCAGTATTGAAATAAGCTTTTTCAAGATCGGGGCCAAAGGTGATGGTGCCATGGTTTGCAAGTAGGATGGTATTGCAATCCTTGACATAGGGAATGATGGAGTCTGCAAATTTCTGGCCACCTGGAGTTACATAAATCGCAGTAGGAACTTCGCCCAAAAACACTTCGACTTCAGGAAGAATAGCTTTTGGGATGGGTTCGTGGGCAACTGCAAAAGCAGTAGCATGAGGTGGATGACAATGCACAACACCATTTACATCTGGGCGGTTCTTATAGACCGAAAGATGCAAAAGTATTTCGCT
>CAMDHK010000387.1 GCA_945897965.1 Candidatus Kuenenia stuttgartensis
CGAGTTGTGGGTTCAACGCTGAAGAAGATTTTCAACGGCGCCTGATCGTAGTATCTAAAAAGTTGGGGGCACAACCAACCTTTTTGAGGGCCGAACTGATACCACCAGCCGCCATTTTCTTCTGTCAGGCGATTTGCCTGCGCTTGAAAGCCATCGAATGCAACTGCGCAGAAGTTTAGAAGGAATCCTTGCTTTGGGTTTTTGATTCCTGAAAGTTCGCACAGCCCAAACAAAATTTCCGGCACGCCCAATATCAGCGGTTCCTTGTCCAGCCCAACGGATGGATCATCAAAAACAAGCATGCCATAGTAGTCGTAAGGGCGAATAGTCTTTACATCATTCATGATTCTTCCTTTCAAAAGAGGGATGTTGAAAAGTATGAAAACCAAATTCATACAAACTACGGGTGTCAAATTTCTTGCGAACGGCTCGCACTAAAACCACCAGTTTGGGATATATGGATAATCTTTGATGGGTCGTTTTTGTGAAACTGTCAGGTTTTGGTGACTTTTGAGTGTTTTGCTCTTATGTGGGCAACTGTCCCGATGATGTCAGTTCCGACAGTTACGATTGCTGAATTATCAACCTTGAGGCAGTCGAGCGCTTTGATTGCAAGAGCCCAGTCATTGACCACCCAGAACATGACCAAAAATTCGTTGAAGGCAAAACCAGTTCTGCCAAAGATGCTTTCTTCGATGGTGTGTGCCCGAAGAAGTAATGGGTCAAGTTGAACTTTGCCATCGATTTTTTCAGTTACCAAAGGCACGAGTTTCTTTTTATTCGGCCCCATCAGCGCCTTGATGATATTCGGCTTATTGATGAGTTTAATATGGGGCACACTTGCATCTGCGAAGAAAAAGTGGCTGCCCTTTGGATCTGGATATTTGGAGTACAAGAAGGTTTGGTTGCCCATGCCATGAAACTTCATTTGGGTCATCGACCCAGGAAAAAGCAGATCAGGCCCCCTCTGTAATGCTTGCTTTGGAATTTTAATTGCCATAATGACCTGCTTTCTTTTGAATGTTGAGTGCGAATGTCTTTCCAATAGTTGTTCGCACGAAGCCGAAAATTATTTCAACGGGTGTTTTCAATTGTCTAAATCACTTGCTGTTAGGGCTTTGTGGCAAATGGAAGCATGATTAAATTTTGAACGGATAGTTATTGTTCGTAATTGAAGGAGAATTATTTTAGCCCCAAGATGCTTAAATTAGGTAATGCAATAAATTCAGTATGAAAACGAATAAACTCAAGTCGCAATTAAACCAATTTATCAACCTTGGGGGTGTCTCGTGGAGTTACAGAAATGCTTGAAAATTATCAACCATGCGTTGAACAATCTTGCCCCTGGTGAAAAAGCCAGGCTGGCGGGTGGTGAGATCCGGAGTTTTAATTACATGGTGAAGCTTTCTGAGAACTGGATTGTTGAGACATCGAAAAAAACTGAACAATGTGCATCGCCTGAAAAGGGAATCGAGTTTTTTGTGTCCGAAGTGCTGCAGCATAAAAATAGAAGATTTTTCTCCCGCGAAGTTTTCCCAACTAAACTCATCAAGCGCACAATGGTGGTAACGGCTGCCCTTAAGGGGATTTTTGACCAAGGCGCACCAGCGTTAGGGATCGACCTTGATGGCACCATAGACGAGGCACCCGTTTTTTTTGCAGAACTCAGCAAATTGTGGAAGGGTATGGTTTATGTGATCACTTATAGGGATGATGAGAAAAAAGCGAGGGATGATGCAGAAAAATACGGGGTCAGGGCGGATGCTGTAATCTTGGTGAACAGCTTTGAAGAAAAATCACGAAAGATCAAGGAGCTTGGAATCACTTGCTTCTTTGATGATATGGATGAGGTTTTGCAACATATAGCACCAGAATGCAAAGTGTTTAAGATTCGCAATGAGGGAAACTTCGACTTTGAATCCAAGCGCTGGCTCTATAGTAAAAGCACGGGGGAACAGATTTGATGAAAGTGAAAATGCTTATTAAATCATTTGCTCAGATTGTTTTCTTAAATCCCAGTTCAGTAAATAGTTCGGTAAGGAATTGCTCTGTGAATTCTGTAATCATGAATGCCCTAGCGTTTCGGTTAGCAGGTTGTTTATTTCCAGCAATGTTAAGCTTCTTGACGTTTTTTTCACGGATCCATTTTGCAACGATTGCAGTGGTCACGGGGTTGTTTATATCAATATCCATGTAAGGTTTATTGTTATCTTTTATTGCATTGAGGGTACATTTTTCACCCATCGATTTAAAATCTGCAGCAAAACGGATCGTACCATCGGAAAGCCTAACATTTGCTTCCGTGCGTTCTTTATATCCACCAGTGTGAAGGCATTTCATGCCATAGAGTTGTTGAAAATCGGGGCGGGGCCCATCTCCGGTCTGCCAGTCTGATGGCATCCAGCCACCGGTAGGGATTCCGAATTGTTGCGCAATTCGAAGGCCGGCCTGATCAGCACCCGTTTGACCACCTGACATTACTAATTCAAGCATGTAATCTCCTTTTAAAAATTATTAAATATATTCTGTAATACTTTTATTCGAGCTAACTCAAAAGAAATTTCAGAAATTTAAAAAAGGGCCCATGCGATGTATGGGCCCTTTTATTTTGGTTAGAAGGTTTTGGTTTCGAGAAGAAGGTTTCGGGCTCTTTGCAGGTTTCTGCTAACTTCCACACCAGTGATGTTAAGCTCGCTTGCAATCTCTACGCCATTATAACCTTCGATGGATTGGATCATCGTATTCTTAGGAAGCTCAGGCAATTTACCGATTTGACCAAAGACCCTGTTTTTGAAATCTTCATAAGCAAGAATATCTAAAGGACCTAGATCGGCGGACGCTTTATCCACTTTTGCAAATTCAAATTCTTTCCGCTTGCGATGATGACGCTTTTCTTTTCTGCTAACATCAATCGATTTAAATTTCACAAAGCTGCTTGCCCAAGATTCAAAGGTAGCGATCCGCCCATTGATTACTTTTCCCCTGATCCATCTCCTTTTAGGATTGGAGAGCTGCTTGTGAATATTCGTAAACACCGTCTGTAAAATATCATCACCGATGTTGGTGAAGGCTTTTATGCCAACCCTATCGATGATTCGCTTTTCAAGCGCCGGTTTGAGGTGGTTGTAAATTCCTGTGAAAA
>CAMDHK010000388.1 GCA_945897965.1 Candidatus Kuenenia stuttgartensis
TGGCCTACCGAACCTTGGTACCTGTTGAGCCAAAGCTGGTCTGAACCTTCTGCAGGATATTTCATCGAACATATTCATAGAGTTGTGGGCTACATCAGTGGGTTTGCAATTCTTGGAATGATGCTGACATCTTTCCTTGCAAATAAAACCATAACCAGCAAGGTCGCTTCAGTAATTTGCATCGTGGGGGTTTCTCTGGGCGTCTTTATAGCTATGACAAGCATCGATCGATCCAAAGCCTTGGCTGATCCAATAGGCGCAGTCAACCAAATGAAAATGCGAATTGGCCTCGGCATTGCTTTAGCATCTGCAGCATTTCTTTTGTTTCAATCAATCAACGCATTTAGAAACAACCAGCAACACGCAGGTTTACAGTTGCTCGCGCTTCTTTCCTACCTTGGGGTTATTAGCCAAGGTTTGCTAGGCGGGCTCCGAGTTTACCTTCATGCTTTGGTCGGCCCAGAACTTGCAACCATTCATGGCGCAACCGGTCAGATGGTTTTCGCTTTAGTTGCTGGCACCGCCATCCTTGCAACTTTCCCTGGTTCTTTTCCAAAACTTGAAGACAAGGAAAAACGACTCCTCCCATTCATCGGCTGGGCACTTGTCGTTGCTCTTTTATTTCAACTTGCATGGGCCGTAATCGTAAGGCACAGCGGGCAACCCTGGGCGCAACGATTACACATAATTGGTGCTTTTATCGTTTTTGGAATTGTAGCTTGGCTTTCGCTCAGGATGGCTGGTTCAACCTATGCCCGCGCCTTTTTTAAGCCCTACACCATACTCTTGGGCTTGGTTGTTTTTGCTCAGGTAATTTTGGGCGTTGAGGCCTACATTGGCAAATTCGCAACTGGTAAACCTTTGATTCAGGAGGCTGTTTCTTTTGGACAAGCCACCGTTCGCACCTTACATGCATTGACAGGCGCTTTGCTTTTAGCCATCGCCTTTGCTGCAGCGTTAAGAATAAGTCAGGTTGCAAAATACAAAGGGCTACAGAATGAAAGCTAGTGCGACTTTAGAATTGAAACTCCCTGCCCGAACCAAATCCCGGGCCAAGGATTTCCTCGACCTGACCAAGCCTCGCATCTCTGCAATGGTTTTATTTTCAGTAGCTGCTGGCGGCCTTTACGCTGGCGCTAGAGGCGCTGAACTTCTTGTCGTCTTAAATACCGTCATCGGTACAACCATGGTTTCTGCAGGTGCAGGTGCTTTGAACCACCTTTGGGAACGACGCACCGACTCCCTTATGCAGCGCACCGCTAATCGACCTCTACCCGCAGGCAGATTACAACCCCTTGAAACTTTCCTCTTCGGTATGCTTCTTGGCTTGGGTGGTACAGCTTATCTATTGGTCACCGTACCTAACATCCTTACCGCAGTTCTCGCATTCTTTACATTGGTTTCTTATGTGCTTATTTACACCCCACTTAAACAACTCACCACTTGGAATACGCTCATCGGTGCGATTCCAGGTGCTATGCCGCCACTTATCGGATGGGTTGGCGTTCGGGGCACTCTCGACCCAGAAGGCCTTGCACTTTTCATGATTCTTTTTGTCTGGCAGATTCCTCACTTCCTCGCAATCGCTTGGCTTTATAGAGATCAATACGCGCAAGGCGGGCACAAAATGCTTCCCTCTTTTGATCCTTCAGGCGATGTAACATCCCTGCAAATGCGTGCCTACTGCTTGGCTCTTATCCCTGTCAGCCTTTTCCCGATATTGATCCATGCTGCTGGTCCGCTATATCTCATGGGCGCTGTTCTATTAGGAATCTTTTTCCTAATGCCTACCTTAAGATTTCATAAAGAACGAAGCATGCAAAATGCCAGAAGTGTCATGCGAGCTTCCTTAATTTACCTCCCGGGTATTTGGGCTTTACTCCTTATTGACCACACCCTTAATCTTTTGTTCCGCCGGTAAGGATTCATCATGATTGTTAGCGAGAACACCACAACCAATCTTCCTATAAGCAATGGCAAGCTAGCCATGTGGCTTTTTCTTGCAACGGAAGTCATGTTCTTTACCGGGTTACTTGCAACTTGCATGCTCTTAAGAGAAAGCGCCCCACTTCCAGGCCCTGGTATACCTTACTGGCCCAACCAAAAAACCGTTCATGTCGAACCTTGGCTTGGTGCTGTGAATACCGTTATTTTAATTTGCAGTAGTCTTGCTGTTCTTCTTTCCATTAATGCACTTAAAGCACACAAAATTTCCTCTTCTCTCTTTTTCCTTGGCACATCCCTTATCCTTGGAACTGTTTTTCTTGGCGTCAAAGCTTTTGAATACAAAGGAAAATTCGCACACGGCATCATCCCAGGTAAAATCGGGGAGTGCCTGCCTGGGATGTCTGTACAAAGAGAAAAACTACTTCAGCAAAACGGCCTCGCCTATGTTCGCAAAGTACAAACCCAATTACGGATCATTTGCGCAGGGGTCACCAATGACAATCTAAAAGATCAATCCGATATCATTAAAAATGCTTACGTACTTTATCTGCTTACCCTCGATGGCAAAGATTCCCAAAACGATTACATGAGGCCCTTATCTCCTGCGCAACTAGGGGAGAAAGTAAATCTTTTACTGGCTGAGTACCCCCAATTGCACCTGCCCCCCGCAATTCCTAACGGGAATTTATGGGCTTCTTGCTACTTTGCACTTACTGGCGTACATGCAATCCATGTACTATTTGGCTTGGCATTCATGCTGGGAATCTTTGTGAAAGGCCTTTTTGGCAATATGCAATCCATGGAAGGTACTTTAGAAGTCACAGGCCTATATTGGCATTTTGTCGACCTCGTATGGCTTGTTCTTTATCCGATTATTTATTTCCTTTAGGCAACAAACATGGAACACAAAGAACATTCTGATAGCCAAACAATGCTGTTTATTACTGCGACTGTTCTTGCATTCAATGCGCTATTGCTTCCTATCATCGGGGCTTATCTTGAAAACAAGATCAGGCTTTTTGCAATCCTTGGGATCATCTGCTTTCAAGTCGTCCTTGCAAGTTTAAACTTCATGCATATCAAACGCGATGTTAAAAATGTCTGGTTCATCATCCTTCCAACGGCTTTACTTTGCTGCTTTTTGATTGCAGGCCTCCTCCCAGACACCATTTTTTATCGCC
>CAMDHK010000389.1 GCA_945897965.1 Candidatus Kuenenia stuttgartensis
ATGGGAATTCCCCAGATTATTTCGGTTGGGGCTTTGGATATGGTGAACTTTGGCCCCATGGATACAGTGCCCGAAAAATTTCGTAGTCGAATGCTTTACGCCCACAATTCAAATGTCACACTCATGCGCACTACGCCCGAAGAAAACGATTTACTGGGTAAAGAAATTGCGCTGAAAGCGAATGCTGCAAAGGGGCCCACTGCGATCATTTTTCCGCTGCATGGAATCTCGGCACTAGATGCCTCGGGCCAACCGTTTTGGTGGCCACAAGCCAATCAGGCATTAAGGGAAAGCTTGAAATTATGGTTGAGCCCGGATGTCGAATATATCGAGATGGATTTACACATCAACGACTCAGCCTTTGGTAAGGCGTGCGCCCAGAAACTTATAAATTATTTAAAGGATTAACGCTTTGCAGCAGATCCTGATTCTTCAGGGGCCTTAACATTCTTCTTTTCGTTTTCTTCGATGGTCTTTATTTTCTCTTGCACAAATTCAGTGCCCTTACCAATATCCGAAGTGATTTTTTTGGTGTTAAAATCTATGTTAATATTGCGTTTACCATCTGAGGTAATATCAGCTTTCACCATATACCAACCTTGAAAATATCCGACAGTTGCAAATGTGATTACACAAAAAGCTGCAAGTGCTAAAAGATTCCGCATGATTTATCGCCTCGAAAAAGTCAAAGTCAACAAGTTTCAACAATCCACCAATCCCATCTGAGAATCAATTTTTACCAAAGGAGCCAACCGCATACCAGACCACTTTTAAATCGATAGCAAATACCCCAGTTTCGCTCAATCTACTATTACTTGTGCTTTACAAACTTAAACGTATTGACCTTGCCCGAATAGGTTTCGTAAAAGCAATCATGGCTGAATATTTAGCCATTAAACTGATTTGAAACTTGTCCAAGATAGCTGAGAACTCATGGTTAAGGATAAACAAGACGATCAAGCCGGAATCAAATGGATCGCTTACGCCCTGATCCTCGGTTCAGGATTACTGCATCTGGTCTACCTACTTTTCTTCTGCCCATTAAACCTAGCCCCTGATGAGGCCCACTATTGGGATTGGTCGCGCCATCTAGATTGGAGTTACTACAGCAAAGGCCCGATGGTTTCGTGGCTTATACGCATGGGTCGTGAAGTTTTTGGCCCACTTAGTATTGCTATTTGTGGATCCGAAATGCCTGCAGTAAGATTTCCCGCAGTGATATGTGGCACCCTGCTTATCTGGGGTATTTTTGTTCTCACATTAAAAACAACCGCCAATGCGCGAGTTTCACTCGTTGCAGTGATCATCGCAATTTCCCTGCCCCCCATCGCTGCAGCCTCATCGCTGATTACGATCGATGCGCCTTACACTTGCGCTTGGGTATGGGCCCTGGTGTTTGGTTACATGGCATTATTTGAGGATAAAAGTTGGGCTTGGTTTGCTGCAGGGGCTGCAGTTGGATTTGGGATTCTTGCAAAATACACAATGATTTTATGGATAGGGTCGCTAGCATGCTTTTTCTTATTCACGCCACAATATCGAATTTACTTCATTAAACCGGGGCCATGGGTACTCGGATTCACCGCAGCTTTTTTCTCGCTTCCCATCCTCATTTGGAACATCCAAAATAACTGGGTTTCTTTTCATCATGTTAGCGCCCTCGCAGGAATGCATCAGGGGCCAAGAATCCAATGGATGGGACCTCTGACTTATCTAGGGCAACAATTCGGGTTGCTGCTAGGCTACTGGTTTATTCTCTGGGCTTGGGCCATGTGGCATTTCAGACCGTGGTTGCAAGAAAATGCAGTTAAGCAATATTTGTGGTGGATGTCTGCGGTCACCTTCTTGGTATTTTTTGGATTCAGTCCAAAAACCGGGGGCGGAGAAATGAACTGGCCCGTTACAGCTTATCTTTCAGGGTTGGTGCTTATTATCTTTCATATGCAAGAAATCTTGGCAGGGCAAAATCGCTTTCTAATAAACTGCTGCAAATTTTTTGTCCCCACCTTCATAGCTCTTGGTCTTGCAATCTCCCTTTTTATGCACCAAAGCGAATGGATCAGACCCCTCTTTTTATTGATCGCTGAAAACCCTACCAACGCCAATCCCTTCCCTCTTCGAAAATTTGACCCTACTTGCAGGCTCCGTGGTTGGGTTTCCGTCGCCAAGGAAATTGACAAATTACGCGCTGACATTACCTCTTCCACCGGTCGGGAACCCGTCCTTGCAGGAGGCAGTTGGAATGTACCTGGAGAAGTCGGATTTTACTGCTCAGGCCACCCGCAAGCCTATTCCATCGGCTTGGTCAATGGCGATCGACACAGCCAGTATGATCTCTGGCAAAACCCTATCGACCATCCTGAAGCTTTCCTTGGAAAAGATTTTCTTGTGATTGGTATCGTTTCGCCTAAGGCGAGAAAAGCTTTTGATAGCGTCGAAGAATTACCCTCATTTATGTATTACGAAAATGGTCAACCCATAAGCGTATGGCAATTTCAATTTTGCAAAGGGTTCAAGGGTTTCAAGGTTGAAGGAAGCCCTGGTCACTTCTAAGAAGGCAAAGCTCATCGCCCTAATCTTCCCAAAGCAAACATCTTTACATCGCTTTGATTAATTAGCTCAAGATTGGGTTGTACAATCCCGATAATAAAGATATACGCTCCTCGGATTGATTCGATGTTTTATTTCTTCATGGTGGTGAAATGGGTATATTAAAAAGTCTTATTCTTTGTTCGGATTGTGGGAAGAGTTGGGATGTTCCTAAATCCAGTACAATATTTGAAAAGCAAAGGCAGGAATCATGCCCTTGCCCACAATGTGGATCCTACACTCTTGCATATCAAGAAAAAATGATCAAAAGATTGTTGCTTGAAAAGAATGCCGAGGTATCACCTCTGGCAAATGCATCATAAAAAACGCCTACTATAAAAACCAAAGACCCCGGAATAGATCTTCCGGGGTCTTAACGTATCAAGGCTGCTTTGACGGACAGCCCGTCAGCCGCCTTAAAGCAGCCTTACCTGGATCTTTTTACACATTACGAACACCTCCCTTTCAATAGAACTTTCCCTAATCCGGGCTAAACCCAGTTGCCCTGACTCGGGACTTCTGTAAA
>CAMDHK010000390.1 GCA_945897965.1 Candidatus Kuenenia stuttgartensis
CTTGCACGAAAAACCGTTCCCATGCCACCTTCGCCAAGGCGATCAAGAATGAGATAATTGGCCATAGCCAAATCAGCAATGCGCTTATTACGAAGTTCACCAGCTTGAAATGCAGTGATCAGCCCAATTTGTTCTAAAAAATCGCCCAATGCATCGCGATCATCTATGCTTGCAGCATCGGGGTATTTCTCTAACGCAGAATCAATTTCATCCTTGTGGATTACGCCATGCTTTACTAGTTCAGCAATTGCTAGGTCTACTTCAGGTTTCATTTATGGATCCACACTAAAATTAGGACTTAATTAATTAATATTAGTTATAAGGTATAAATCTGTATGGAACAATGAATTGATTTGGTAAATTTAAGGGACCTACCTATTTCTTTTATTGAGGTAAGCCATGAATCGCAAAACCTTCACAAACCTTATTGGTTTTTCATTTATCCTAGCGTTTGGAATTTATGGCTTTTCACTTGCAGATGTTTTAACACCGCAACCTAAAGATAAATCAAACCCTTACACATGCAAATGGACAAATACACCGCCTATCATCGATGGCAAACCCACAGATGCCTGTTGGGAAAAAGCCATTGCGATCGACAATTTTCACCTTCCTTGGCTGCAGGAAAAAGATAGGCCATCCCTTAGCAAAACCAAGGCTAAGCTTCTTTGGGATCGCGATAACTTTTATTACCTAGCCCAGATGGAAGATCACGACTTATTTGCTGATGTTGTCGAACACGATGGCAAAACCTGGGACAACGATGTTTTCGAAATCTTTATCAAACCTTCTAGCAAACATGCTGGTTATTACGAATTCCAAGTGAATGCAGCCAATACTTTTTTCGATTGCTTCTTTCCCAAGAAGAGAGAACTCACCGAAAACTTTGTTGATATCGTAAAAGCAGATAAGTTTCACATGGTGGCCAAGGTCTCCCTAGATGGCACATTAAACAAGCGAGATGACCGCGACAAGGGCTGGACGGTGGAGGGCCGTATTCCTTGGGTCGACTTTGCCAAGACAGGGGGCAGGCCCAATATCGATGAAATCTGGAATTTCGCACTTTGCAGATACGACTACGATATAAAAGAAAAAGGCCCCGAGCTTTCAACATCCGCACCGTTGAAATCCAAGACTCACGCAGACTTTCATCTCTTCGAAGATTATGCCCCCATGGTTTTTGAAGGCCCCATTGCACCAGCCTCTACCAAGGGTCGGGTTCCCCCTAAAAACATGAAGGTTGTAGGCTCGCCTGAACCTCCCCTTCCCTACAAAACCGTCAATGCCTTCCCGAAATTGAAATTGAAAAACCTCACCTGCATACTCCCTGTTCCTGATAGTAATCTCATGCTTGCAAGCTCGATGGATCGCCCTTACGCGCCTTCTTCCATCGTGCGCTTCGATGCCCGCGAAGATGTTGCTGAATCTTTTACTCTTCTCGAATCTAAAGACACCATCTTCGATATGCTTTTTCATCCTGATTACAAAAAGAATGGGTACCTTTATTTAGGGTGCAATGGCCCAGGCCCCGAAGCCAAGAAACATACCCGGGTCGTTCGTTACACCATCTCCAATAAATCCCCATTCACCATCGATCCCAAATCAGCAGTCACCATCAAGGAATGGCATTCCGATGGCCATAATGGTGCTGCTCTCGCATTTGGAAAAGATGGCATGCTTTATGTCACTAGTGGTGATGGAACTTCCGATTCTGACACTTGGGTTTCAGGGCAGGATTTGACCAGGCCTCTTGGTAAAGTATTGCGCCTTGATGTGGATCACCCCGATGAAGGCAAACAATATTCCGTACCCAAGGACAATCCTTTCCTGCATATCAAAGATGCAGTTCCCGAAACTTGGGCTTATGGACTACGCAACCCTTGGCGCATGCACTGCGATAAAAAAACCGGCCATCTCTGGGTGGGCAATAATGGCCAAGATTTATGGGAACAAGTTTACTTCATTCGCAAGGGCGACAATTATGGCTGGAGCGTGATGGAAGGTTCCCATCCCTTTTATTCCCTGAGAAAACCAGGCCCTACTCCCTTCGTTAAACCTACCGCAGAACATCATCACTCCGAGGCTCGCTCTCTTACCGGTGGCATTGTTTATTACGGCTCTAAATTCCCCGAATTGCAAGGTTGCTACATCTATGGCGACCACTCTACAGGCAAAATCTGGGGCATCAGGCACGATGGCGAAAAAGTAACTTGGCATAAAGAAATTGCAGACACCTCACTTCAGATCACAGGCTTTGGCGAAGACAACGATGGCAATCTCTTAGTGGTTGATCTACTAGGCATTATCCACAAGTTCATCCCTGTTCCCAAGGATCTGCCCCAACCACATTTCCCAAGAAAGCTTTCTGAATCGGGGTTGTTCCAATCCATTCGAAACCACGAAATGGTCGAAGGTGTTATCCCCTATTCCGTCAATGCACCATTCTGGTCTGATCAAGCATTCAAGGCTCGCTTCATCGCATTGCCCGAATTTGATTCTGAAGGAAAGCCCACCTTCATTGATTATTCCAGCTCAAAAAGTTGGACCTTTCCTAACGGTACCGTCATTGTAAAATCCTTCGCTCTCGAAATGGAACATGGAAATCCTCAAAGCAAACAATGGATTGAAACTCGTTTTATGACTAGGCAAGAAGGAGAATGGGCCGGCTATTCCTACCTCTGGAACAAAGAACAAACCGATGCTGATCTGGTTGAATCCGCAGGGCGCGATGTATCTTTTCAAATCGCAGATAAAGGTGAAAAAGAGGGCACTAGAAAGCAAGTCTGGCATTACCCCAGCAGGGCCGAATGCATGGTCTGCCATAGTCGTGCTTCGAACTTTGTGCTTGGCCTTTGCGAAGTGCAAATGAACAAATCCCATGATTATAAAACGGGCCCCGAAAACCAATTGGAACACCTTGAACAATTACGATTACTAAAACCACGCTCTCCCGATTTGCGCACCAGTCTTAAACTAATGGGCCAAACCGATGGCAAAAAAGATAAAGAACTTGATGAGTGGGTCAACACTCAGCTTAGTTTCCCCGATCAAAGAAAGATCGCAACCCCTGACCACCTTTTGCCTTTACCCGTTTCCCAATTGAAAAAGTTG
>CAMDHK010000391.1 GCA_945897965.1 Candidatus Kuenenia stuttgartensis
CCTGCTTCGTAGCTAAGTGGGTCTAAGGGTGCAGGCATTTCATGGGCCTTGGGCGAATCGGTTTTTCCCCATGGGTTTTTCCATGCCTCGTTAAAAAGATTGTCGATCATGGTTGCAGCGATGGCATTGCCAAAAGGTGCTGGATGTACGCCACCATATTGTTTCCAATTAAGGGAGTTTGCTGAAATTCTTTCTGCAACTTCTTTAGCAAGGTTAATGGTGGAGACTTTGTAATTCTTAGCGACGGAATCATGGGCCTCGATGGTTAGTGGTGTTTTTCCATCTTGAAGTGTTTTCAGCATTCCCTCGTTAACAAAAAAAGTAACGATGATATCCATGTTGGGGTTTGATTTACGGGCATGCCTGATGATGCCTTCGAGTCCGCGTATGCAATCCTTGCGGGAGTGATGGGCATCCTGATCATCATTGACTGCAAATTCGATGAAGAACAAATCGATGGGTTTGCTTAAGACATCGCGTTCGAGGCGAAAAGCGCCTGTGTTGGAACAAGTCGAGGAAATACCCGCATCAATAAAGGTAAAGTTGGTTTCAGGGAAACGCTTTTTGAGTTGGTCTGCAACCATCGGGCGATAGCCATTCATTTCGGTAATCGATCCACCCATGAAGGCGACATTACCCTTTTTGTTTTTGAGGAACTGGATGCGGGAGTTGTCTAGATTACCTCGAAATTGAATATTGTTTTCCGCAGCTTGAGAGTAATTAAAGTAAGGAAGAACCAAAGCGAATAAAACAGGTAGAAAGAAGCGTGTGGGTTTCATTTGTAATCCTAGATAAAAGAGTAAGTGGGTGTGGAAAGTTGTGTTAGCGAACCTTTTCTTCGCCTTCAAGTTGGTGGTCGGTCCAATCGGAAACAAACATATGGCCTGGGCTGTGGGTGATAAGGAAGGGTATTTTCGAAGCCACAGCAACAGCTTGTGGTGTAACTCCGCAGGCCCAGAAAACTGGGATTTCATCGGCATGAATCGTAACACTTTCGCCATAATCAGGGCGATTGATGTTGCTTATTCCAATTTGGGAAGGATCGCCCAAATGGACGGGTGAACCATGTGCGCGCGGGAAACGCCCGGTGATACGGGAAGCTTGCAATGCAAAGTCTGCCGTCATGGGCCGCATAGAAACCACTAATGGACCTTGGAAAACTCCTGCGCTTTTGCATGGAATGTTAGTACGATACATCGGGACATTTCTACCCTCATCTTCGTGCCTAACGGGGATACCATTTTCTCTTAGGGCCCTATCGAAGGTGAAGGAACAACCCAGAAGAAAAGAAACGAGGTCGTCACGCCAATACTTATTAATGTTGTTTGGTTCATCAATCATTTTATCTGATTCGTAGATTCTGTATTTTGGGAGGTCGGTGCGCAGGTCTGAATCTTTTGCAATCAATCTAGTTTGTGGCGAACCTTTATCAAGCACTTCGAGGATGGGGCAGGGTTTGGGATTACGCTGGCAGAAAAGTAGAAAGTCGTATGCGAATTCTGCGGGAACGATAACGAGGTTTGCCTGCACGAATCCAGGAGCGTGCCCTGCAGTGGGTGAAATGAAATCACCCTTTCTACACTGTTCTCTGATTTGGGAACCAGATATGAGATTTACGCTCATGCTTTTTCCTTAAGGCATTTTGTAATTGATTCAATAACTTTCGCATGAATAGACCAATCGATGCCGTCAACGGAAGCAATTCTTTGACCCAATCTGCCATCTACTAAGCCACCTTGTTTTACCATGAGTTCGAGTATCTCTAATTCTGTTTCAGAGTCAAGCGAAGAGAGTAAAGGGCGATCCGCAATTAGTAAAAGACCTGAGGCAAGAGCATAGCCCCCCCAATTGCTTACCCCTGCAACGATGAGATAACCTACAGTTGTGGCACAAGCAATTTTGGCACCATTATGGATGTTTGCTGCAATCACCGTCCAAGGGATATTTCCCATGCCAATTTCGTTGCCCCCATCGCCAATGCCTAGGCGTGTGATGTTGTTTGCATTACAGAAATTTGCATCAAAGAGGAGGTGAACTGGTGCGGTGTGAGGGGTGATATCTTTACCACTCATGGTGAGTATTTTGCCGCGGGAAGATATATCGGTTGAATCAAGAAATGCTCTGATGTTTTGTTCGGGGATGGATGCTGAAAGATGAGAGGGGCCACACTTTTCGATTGCGATAAAATGACTGATGTCGCCTATTTTTTCTTTAAGTTGTGATAAGAAGCGCTGGGCGTAATCAGCACTGGTTTCGATAGGTGATTCTATCAAAGCAATTTTATCACCCAAGCCAAGGTGTTGCAGACTTACTTCAAAAGCGAGCAGGCAGTTTTTTTCGCAAGCGATTACAACTTTTCTGCCTAGGCTTGCAAGAGTTCGAGCGATTAAAAGTGCACCAAGCGGGCCATCGGTTTCCGGGGCAGGGGGCGTTGCAGTTGGAATAAAAAACCCTGTAAAAATTACCACCCCTGCACCTTTTGCAAGTGACTGGCAAGCATTTTCGAAATCACCTATGGAACGACTTATAAGATTATCTTCAAGCCTAGCTAGGCCACGGTCTCCTGCATCATGTTGTACTGCATGCAGTATATTTTCAAGCTGCGATTTCATGTGGGGACTTTAATCCATGGGCCAAAATGCTTGAGCCATATCTTCGGAAGATCCAACTTCATGTTAATCGTTTCATCTTTGACGGGGTGCTTGAAGGTGATGGCATGTGCATGAAGAGAAATACCATGAACGAAGTTAAAACTTGAACCATATTTTTTATCACCCATCACTGGATGCCCGCTTGCAGAAAGCTGAATGCGCAGTTGATGCTTTCTCCCCGTCTTAGGGTTGAGCATTAGAAAGGCATGGCCATCGTAGGTTGCAAGGACGGTGTAATGAGTGATGGCTTCCTTGGCGAGCGGGTTGTTCTGATTGGATACCAGTGCAATTCGTTCTTCATCATCGTTGATCAGGAAATGATGCAGGGTTCCGCTGCGAGCATTGGGAATGCCTTCGACAACCGCAAGGTAGGTTTTTTCGACTTGTGTATCGCGGAATTGCTCTGAAAGTCTGGAAGCTGCTTTACTTGTTTTTGCAAAAATCACAATTCCTGAAAC
>CAMDHK010000392.1 GCA_945897965.1 Candidatus Kuenenia stuttgartensis
CCCGTGCAGCTCGGGTTGATATCCTTGCAGATTTCGATATTCCCGACCCTGCCTTTGCCGAACCGCGCAGGGCTTCTACCACCACTCCACTTCAAGCCCTTACTCTCATGAACCATCGCTTTGCTTTCGACATGGCAAACTTCTTTAATCAAAGGGTTGTTACAGAATCCAACTCCACCGATCCTGCAATCCAAATTAAAGTTGCATTCAATCTCGCACTGGGAAGAAATCCTTCTGAAGAAGAACTCGCTCGTGCAATAGCACTTACAAAAACCCATGGCCTTCGTGCATGTTGCAGGGCACTGTTGAATTCCAACGAAATGATCAACCTGAGATGAACATGAACAAAACATACTCAAAGGACTTTTCCGAACTTAACAGGCGTGGCTTGTTTCATAGCGTCTTCACCGGCCTTGCAGGCATCGGCCTTGGTTCACTTTTGCAAAATGATTCCCTTGCAAAAGAAATCTCATGGGAACCGGGTAGAGGTATTACCCATTTTCCACCCAAGGCAAAACGAGTGCTGCAAATCTTCTGCCCGGGTGCAGCTTCGCACATCGATTTATGGGATTACAAACCCGAACTTTTTAAGCAATCAGGCAAGCCACTTCCAGGCGGAGAAAACTTCTCTTCCTTCCAAGGCAAGAATGGCAACCTGATGGCTCCGCCCTGGGAGTTCGCACCTGCGGGGAAGTCTGGCAAGCGCATCACGACTCTTCTACCCAACATGGCCCGTCATGTGGATGACATCGCCTTCATTCATTCCATGCAATCGAAAACCAACACGCATGGGCCCGGATGCGTTTTCATGAACACAGGCCATGTATCTGAAGGTTTCCCCAGTGCGGGTGCATGGACCAGCTTCGCGCTTGGTAGTGCCAACGATAATCTACCCACTTTCGTTGCGCTTCCCGATGTTCGGGGCGAACCGCCCAATGGCAAAGCAAATTGGAGTAACGGCTTTCTGCCTGCAAGGCACCAAGCGGTGATGCTTGCTTCGCACATGAACATTCGCAATCTTAAACTTCCCACAGAGATTTCTGCAGATGAGGAAAAAGGATCGCGCGATTTCTTGGGTTTCTTGAACAACTCGGATGCAGAAAAGAACCCAGGCGATACCAGCCTTAATGCTCGCATCGCAGCCTATCAACTTGCTGCAAAGATGCAGTTAAGCGCACCTGAAGTTTCAGACCTTTCCAAGGAAACTAAAACTACACTTGCTTCCTATGGAGCTGATAGCAGTAATAATTTGAAGGCTTCCTATGCGCGCAATTGCATACTTGCCCGCAGGCTTCTTGAGCGTGATGTGCGCTATGTGAATCTTTATTGCGCATCCCGTGCAAGTGGTGTGGATGGTTTGCTAAACTGGGATGCACACCGTACCTTGAAGTCTGATTACGAAAGGCATTGCCCGGTGTTTGATCAACCCACTGCAGCGCTTTTAGATGATCTTAAGCAACGAGGTTTGTTGGAAGATACTCTGGTGTTATGGACCACCGAGTTTGGCAGAATGCCCACGCACCAGCAGAACACCACGGGTAGGGATCATAACCCTGATGCGTTTACTGTCTGGATGATGGGCGCTGGCGTGAAGGGTGGAATCAGCTATGGAGCGACCGATGAGTTTGGTAGAAAATCCGTTGAGAAAGTAACTAATGTATGGGAGTTCTATTCAACGGTGCTTCATATTCTGGGGTTCGATTTTGATCGTTTGAGTTTCTACCACAATGGCCTTGATCGAAAAATCTCTGATGTGCATGGCAAAGTAATCACCGAACTCTTGGCATGATCATGCATAATTGATTAGCAGCTATTGATGCACGATCAAATCTTCATTGGTTAATTCGACAAAGAAATGTAGTTCAAATAAGTCATTGATTGTTTGATGATGTTTTTGAAAGATATGGATGAGTCTTTCATTTGAGATGTTGCCAGTGGTTAGCCAAAGAAATTTTTCAGGTTTATTCCTCACCACAAAAGAATCCACAAAGTCACGATCTTTGGAAACTAAAACCCGCTTATCTTTTTCGCAAACAGCAATTAGTTCTGCATCTGTTGAGTGATTTTTGTTTGCAAGAAAACTTGTGTGAATAACATCAAAGCCTAATTCGGAAAGAATCTCGATTAGCCTGACTGGTAACTGGGCATCGAGTAAAACTCTCAAAGATTTACTTTCTGTATGCTTTTGCAATCGGATAACTTCGCAGCGTACTGAAGGCAGGCCAATATGTCATCTTCAACAAGGTCTGGATAATCCGCTAGAATTTCAGAGTGCGACATTCCAGAGGCAAGTAGTTCTAGAATCATCACGACGGGATATCGCAGTCCCCGAATGCAGGGCTTCCCATGGCATATTGCAGAATCAATAGTTATGTGATCTTGAAGTAACGACATATCATCCTTTGGTACTAATTATGCTCTTATATTAACTTAAATCTAATCATAATCCAAGATTGTTCTGTTGGTTTGCTAGTAAAGTTGCAAAAATATGATAAATCTGAGAATTAATTGAGGATTTAAAACGAGCTGGTTTTATTGAAAGAGGTGGTAAAGGAAGTCATCGAAATTTTATTCATTCTAATTTATTTAAACCTATCACCATTTCTGGTAAATTAGGCGATGATGTGCTCCTTTATCAGGAAAAAGCGATCAAGGAGGCTCAGTTATGAAACCCGGGGATAAATACATTAAGCTTGTGGAATGGTCCGAGGAAGATGGTTGTTTTGTTGGAAGTTGTCCGGAGTTATTTTATGGCGGTTGCCATGGGCTTGATGCACGGATTGTATTTGATCAATCATGTAATCTCGTGGATGAAACCATTAATCAATATTTGGAAGATGGGAAAAATCTTCCCCCTCCGATGATTGCTTCGCAACTAGTAAGTACTCTGCAAGATCGGTAAATTCTTTGGAAGAATGCTGCTTAAAATTGAATTATTAATTGCTGTAACTTTGGTAAAAAAAAGAAGCCCGTGGGGAATAAGCTCCCACGGGCTTCTTGAAGTTTAAATACCAGAGACTTTAACCATTTATACTGCCAACTACTACGCCCTTGGTATTGGAGCTGTCGCCACTATAGAATGAGAATAGTAGATCCAAGGTCGGGTA
>CAMDHK010000393.1 GCA_945897965.1 Candidatus Kuenenia stuttgartensis
TTCGCAGCAAACAGGCGAGTAGCGGACTGCGCCACAATGCCGAGCTTGAGCGGATGCCTCTACACAAAGCAGTGCAGAAAGCGCAAGCAGCCAAACATTCCAAGAAGATCTAATCATAGCATCAATCTCAAAAAGGAAACGGAAAATAGGAAAGCCCGGTAAAAGAGCTACCCAACATATATCTGTGATAAGTTTGCTTCAAAAACCCAAATAGAGAAATGGAACTTTAGGGAAAATGAAATGTTTCAGAAGGTTGGCAAAGGCATTGTCGTTAATAGTGTCACAAACGGTAATTGTTTCCATTTGTAAAAAGTATCAGATGCCTTTTGCAGCATGCATAATCCAACTATCTGTTTTATTCGTTAAGATCGGTCTTCCAGAGTTTGCTTTTTTTGTTATGTCCCCTTTTTCGGTACCGATCTTAAATTGAATGTTCTTTTTGAAATGGTGCAATATGGGTCAAGAAATTAATCAGGGTGGCGAGACACTTCAACCTGAAATTAGGTTTAAAAGTGAAGAGCGTACTCCCCAAGGATTCTTCTCGATAGTTTTAGAACTTCAGCCCAGCAAAATTCTTATGGAGTTTTACGCACCTAGAATTGTTGTTGGGCGCAGCAATGGGTCAGATTTTCGCTTGCCCTCGCTTTGTGTAAGCAGAAGGCATTGCATGCTAAATTGGTCTGAACAGGGCTGGGTTTTGCGTGATCTGGATAGTAAGAATGGAACTTATGTGAATGGTGAACCAATCACCACCAAAAGAATCGAAGAGTTTGACGAAATTAAAATCGGGACCTTTTCATTCATTGTTAAAAAATCCGAAGCAGAATTCCAGTTGTTTAAAGCCATCCAAGAATACAAGCGGGCAGGTTAAAAACTTTTTTAGTGAAGCCATATTCAATTGCTTTACTAAAAGGAATTATTTGTCAACCAAAGTTTACTGCATAGTGGTTGCTATTTATTTTTCAGATAATCAGGCCTGTGGACACATTCGATTTAATAAAATCATAATTAAACTCACTTCTGCCCATAATCTTCATGCTAAAATCTAACTAGATTTTAAAATGGAGTGTAATGATGCCGATTCTGGATCGTGAAGAATACATTGAACAATTTTACTTTTTTCAAACTCTTAGAGACCGAATCAAGGCTTCGATTGCAACGCAAGATGTCCTTGAGAGAATTGATCAGGAAATTCTTGCTACAACCAAGCTACCCATGGCAATCCAGTTTCTTGCAACTGAAATAAAACAAAGCGGGTTACTGAGCACCGGATTTAAAATATTAAGCCATTATTTTACGCCCTTTCAAGCTTTTATCATCAAATCAACCGAAGATGAAAACAGGAAGTTTAGCATCGATACAGGGTTACATGTGTTGGAGAAAATGGCTAAGTATCATGCGGACTCGCCTTTGCCCTCCGGATTATTTGTGTTTCAATTTGAAATCCTGTCGCGAAACAAACTCGGCTATGAGGAAGGCATTACGGCGATGGCAAACGATCCCTTGTATTCGAAAGAATGGAAGGATTTTATCTTGTTTGTTTCTAAGCAAATAGGATTGGTTGAATTTGCGGAATTTGTTTACTTACGTTCGGAATATTATCTTGAGGTCGAACGAAAGCAAGACCCATCGTATGAACCGCCTGTGCAGCCACTTTTTGCAAGTAAGGAAGGTCGAATCGCAAAGGCAAACTTGGGCAGGGATCCTTTTTTTCTATTCGCAGCTTTGCAAAGGCAGTTAAATTATCCAGAAGTGCCCAGAAGTACCGAAAAAGAAACACCCAAAGATGAAATTATGGTGGTAAGGCAAAGAGTCAATGACCTCGAAATCAGGCTGAAATTGATTGAAGCCGAGGTAAAGGGCAATGTTGATCTTTCGCTTTTTGCCAAGCCAGCAATCTTGGAAAATCTTCCGAAAAGTGATGGCTTTGCAGACTAAACAACTAGCTTGCAGGCCGGAAAGTTCTAAAGCTACGAAGAACTTCGTAAAGATCTGCGGTCACTGCGACTTCATCTTCCATGAAATCTTGAACCCATGTGAAATTCTTGCGTTGCGCTGCTGCGATTAAAGGCAAAAGGTCTGATAGCCTTACGCGAACGGTAGGTGCCTGGATAATATCTTTGTCTGAATCTGCTGATTCTTTAAAAACTCTAAGGTGTGGTGCCATTTTGAATCCTCCTAGATTCTTTTACATGCTAAGCAAAATTGCTTTTTTGCTTGCTTGAACAACTACGGGTTGGTGGTCTTATAAAATCCGTGACCCCCGCCATAACTTTAATCGGCAATTTAAGAAGATAACTTTGATGAAAAATTAAATCTTTAGGTAATAGTTGCGCGTTTAGAGTGTCATTATCCTAAAAGTTTTACCTAGCAGGTTAAAAATAATAGCAAGCGTATGGTTTTAGCAAAAACGGAGTACTTCAAAGTAGCGACAAGAGAAATTTATCTTTACGATGTGTCTAAGAATAGCGGTTCTAAATATTCAGGGTGATTATGATTGAAAAAGTTGCAATTATTGGGGCAGGGGCGTGGGGAATGGCTTTAGCTTTGCATCTGGCAAGGGAAAGCAAATGTGCTGTTTCCTTGTGGAGTGTAAGGGAGGCATCGAGAAATAATTTAAAAATTTCTCGATGCAATGACTTGCTCCTTCCAGGAATTCTTTTGCCTTCCCAAATTGAAATTAGCGATTCTTATACTGATGCCATATCCGGCGCAGGATTATTGGTTTCTTCTATTCCATCAGCACATTTGCGATCTGTGCTTAAAAATATTGATTCGCAAACACCCCCAATGCTGCCTGTTCTTAGCACAACCAAGGGGCTCGAGCGTAATTCTTTTCTTAGGCCCAGCCAAACTATTTTGGATGTTCTTGGCCCCAGGCCGGTGTCGATTTTAAGTGGCCCTAGCCATGCTGAAGAAGTGGCTCGAGGTTTGCCAACTTCATTGGCCCTTGCAGGTTCTGACCCTGATATTAATTTGCAAATTCAGTCTCTTTTTAATTCTGAATCTTTCAGAGTTTATACTAATCATGATGTACTCGGGGT